>NZ_CAKRAS010000031.1 GCF_934295145.1 uncultured Eubacterium sp.
GACAGGAATCGAACCTGCGACGTTTCGCTTAGGAGGCGAACCCTCTATCCTACTGAGGTACTGAGACTTATTTAATTGTAATGGAGCAATTTTCAAATTTATTTCATAAATCGCTCCCAAAAGGGGATTGCTCCACCTGACCCTTAGGAGGCGAGTGCTCTATCCAGCTGAGCTATGACGACACATGCCGCAAACCCTCGATTTTACTGGGGCGGGAACTTTCCCTTCGGCTATATATAAGATTATCAACTTCTCTATCATAACAGACAAAACAGATTTCTGCAAGCATACACATAATAATTGTAAAGGAATATTGTAAATATTGTAAATGATCCAAAGTATAAATACCGGGAGTCTGACTAACATATCAGAGTTCCCGGTATTTTTGGATGTAATAAGGATGCCGGATGACATCCCGGTATTAAAAAATATTTCCTGTATTTGTATTTATGTGGTCTGTGTATCCAGGAAATACTTTATTTAGTATTCGTAGTTGACATGTCCCTGCAGCCAGATTCTGCCTTTAAAGCGGCGCCCTACTTCGGGTTCACCAAGCAGGTCTTTCTGATTGATGCAGATATCAAAAATCAGATTGTTACAGTTCAGTGTCAGAATCCAAAGTTTTTCATTGCTCAGATTATTTTCTGCCTCATAGAAATTCAAAATTTCTCCGAGGATAACGTATTGATCACTTTCGATACCGTATGGAATGAAGCTGCTTTCTACGATGGAAAGGACATCTTCTTTCATGATACGTCTGGAAAGTGACGAATACAGATCCATGTCATTCATGGTCAGATTTTCCATAGCACCTTTGTTGCCATCCCGGGCCTGCTTCATCAGATTCAGACGCTGTTCCGAAGATTTTTCTTTATTTGCCAGCTGTTTGCTTGTTTTGATGACAGGCAGCAGGATTTTTCCGCCGGTGGATAGACCAGCCAATACAGCATTTTCCGGACCCTGAGAGGTGTGGAACGCATATTTTTTCTCATGAAGGATATCTGCGATGTTCTCAATATAAAAAATCAGTGTAACACCCAATTTTAATTCATCACAGATTCCGGCAAAAGCTTCTTTGCCTGCATGGCGTTCAATTTCAATGGTCTCATTGGTAGTAATCTGAGAACCATGAAGGTATGGATAATAATATTCCATACGAAATTCGTTATCGTTGATGAAGTTTCCACATACGGTGATGCCAATGTCATTGCCAAAACTTTTGGAGAAACATGCAAATTCGTTTCCGTATTCGTCAGCTACGACGGTCTGCTCATCCGGACGATTCAAAATTGATTCCAGTATCGGGTATAATTCTGTATTTTTTGTAAGATCGCGAAATCCGATGGATCTTAAAAATGTATGTATCATAGATTAGTTTCCCTGTTCATAAGTATCTGTCAGTGCCATGTCGAGTGCTTCTTTTTCTTCCTCAGCAAGCATAATGACAGAATGTCCGTCAATAATTTCTTTGATATAAGTGTAGCAGCCCTCTCTGCTGTGCATTGCATTGATGATAAAACCGTTGTTTTTACGGTTTAGTAATGCCAGGGAGAAGGATAATTTGCCACCCATTTCGTTGAACGCATCATATTTTACCAGACCAACTTTCTGATAGGTATTGTCTAAGTGATCAAGTACCATCTGTACTTTCTTCTGGGTTTCTTCGTCGGAAGCAATGAGTTCATCGACCTGGTTCAGGCGTTTCACTAAGGTATCTTCCAGGGATGCGGCATTCTTGCCACTCATAAATGCTTCGTATCGTTTCTTCAGCTTACGCATTTTAACTCCGTTTACAATCATAATGATGATCAGAATTAAAACAAGAGCTGCGAGACCGGCTGTGATTACATCCAGACTAATGCCGGTCAGATCTTCAATATGTAATTTTAAATAATCCAATTGTTTATCCTCGCTTGTCTTAAAATATTGAGAACGATCAGACTCAAATCGAATGCATGCGAGACTTGCGATGAGATACGCATCAACTGAATGGCATGTTTTCTGCGAATGTCCGCTTTTTCCTTCTTCATATGCAGATCTATGTTCTGATGTTCTCCAGGGGTTGTTGGGTTACTGAATGCTCTGAATAAGCTCAATCAGACGGTTTAATTCCTCCTGTGAGTAATATTCAATTTCAATTTTTCCTTTTTCGTCATTTTTTTGATGAATTTCTACTTTGGTGCCGAAAATTCGTTTCATCTGTTCAGCCAGATCGGCATAAATAGCGGATAATACAGGATCCTTTTCTTTTTTCGGTGGAGTATCCTTTTCCTGTAATAATTTCCTTACCAGTTTTTCTGTTTCACGTACACTGAGTTTTTCATCAAAAATACGGAGTGCAATCTGATGCTGCATTTCTTCATTTTCAATGCTAATCAGGCAACGTGCGTGACCAGTGGAAATCATTTCATCGATGACCATCTGCTGAACCTGTTTGGATAATTTCAGTAAACGCATAGAGTTGGTTACTGCTGTTCTGCTTTTGGATACTCTTTCGGCAATTTCGTCCTGTTTTAAATGAAATTCTTCCATTAATCTGCGAAATGCCTGTGCCTCCTCAATCGGATTCAAATTTTCACGCTGAATATTTTCAATCAGTGAAATTTCTACAATCTGCTGCTCACTCAGATTGCGTACAATGACCGGAACTTCCTTCAAACCAGCCAGTTTTGCGGCTCTCCAACGACGTTCTCCAGCAATAATCTCGTAATAGCCATTTTTGTCCTGAACAAGTAATGGCTGGAGAATACCGTATTGCTTGATGGATTCTGCCAGTTCCAGTAAGCCGTCTTCATCAAAATGTTTACGCGGTTGTTCTCGGTTTGGTTCTACCAGAGATATTTTTATCATAGTATCTGGTGTTTCTGTAGTTTCTTTCTTGGTACTTTTCTTTTTTGCTGTACTCACAGCTTTTTCTTTGGTTGCTGTCGTTGCATGATCAGTACCTACTTTATTGACGAGAAGGGAATCTAATCCCTTACCCAGTCCTCCTTTTTTTGCTGCCATATCTTATTCGTCCTCTTTCTCTCTGTCAATTACTTCCTGTGCCAGCAAGCGATAGCTTTCCGCTCCGGTTGATTTGCTGTCGTATACGTTAATTGGTTTTCCGTGACTTGGGGCCTCTGCCAAACGTACATTTCGTGGAATAATTGTTTTATAGATGGTAGTGTCCAAATTTTCTTTAACATTCTCCACAACCTGAAGAGAAAGGTTGGTGCGAGCATCGTACATGGTAAATACAACACCTTCCATGTGAAGAGATGGATTTAACCGTTCCTGTACCAGATTAATAGTGTACATCAGCTGTGAAAGTCCTTCTAATGCATAATATTCACATTGAATAGGCACTAATACAGTGGAAGCGGTTGTCATAGCGTTTACAGTCAGCATATTTAAGGAAGGAGGGCAGTCAATAATGATAAAATCATAGTTATCTTTTACCTTTTCAATTTCATTTCGAAGTACATATTCACGATTTTCTACGTTTAATAATTCGATTTCTGCACCGGCCAGATTTACATTGGATGGAATCAGATCCAGATAGTCAAATTCTGTATGAACCAGTGCTTCTTCAAAGGTACATTCTCCCAAAAGCAACTGATAAATTGTGTTTTCACAGTTGTTTTTGTCTACACCAAGTCCACTGGTGGTATTTCCCTGGGGATCCATATCAATGGTGAGTACGTGTTTCTCGGCCTCTGCTAAACATGCGGAAAGATTGATTGCTGTCGTTGTCTTTCCAACACCGCCCTTCTGATTTGCGATTGCGATAATTCTTCCCATACTTTTCCTCGTTCCTGTCAATTTATACTCTTTGCATATTACAATACAGGAAGAATAAAAATACTTCTTTCCGATTATAATATATGCTTGTTTTACATAAAGGGGTTCCTGATTTATATGTAAAACAGATTTTGCATTACTTAGACGAGTATATCACTTTTTAAAATAGATATCCAGAGAAAAACAATGTTTCACGTGAAACATTTATGAAAATTTGGTTAAAATAAAGAAATACTTAAATGTTTAAAAGAAAAAGAGAATGTTTCACGTGAAACATTTTAAAAAAGTGTGAAACATGAAAAAGTATTTGTATCTGAACCGTCTATGGATTATAATATAAATATTAAGACGAGTGAATAGATCAATGCGAAAGGGGTTTATAGATGAAAAAACATATTAAGAATTCAGCGTTATTATTATGTATTGTAGCTGGTCTGCTTGTCATTATAAATAAGTTGATCAGTGTATTTTCACATATGACAGATCATCTGCCAGGTGGTGGAAAATATTATCATTGGAAATATGGAAATATTTATTATACTAAAAACGGTAAAGGAAAACCAATTTTATTGATTCATGATTTGGATCCTACATCCTCATCCTATGAATGGAAGGCGGTTATTAAAAAGCTTGCTGAAAATCATACTGTTTATGCGATCGACCTGTTAGGATGTGGTCGCTCTGAAAAGCCAAATATGACATACACGAATTATCTGTATGTGCAGTTACTCAATGAGTTTATTCCAACTGTGATCGGTGAAAAAACGGATGTTATTGCAACTGGAGATTCTCTCTCCTTTGTAGTGATGGGATGCCAAATGGAAGCAAAATATTATGATCATATCATTGGTGTATGCCCAACAGATTTGTATGAACTTGCAAAAGCTCCCGGTCGTAGAAAAAATATGTTGAAGTTCCTGATTGAACTTCCGATTATTGGAACCTTTATTTACAATATGGAAGTCAGCAAGAATCGAATCATTGATGCTTTTATAAATAACTACTATTACAAAGGACATCTGGTATCTGAAAAGATAATCCAGACATATTACCAAGCTGCACATGTTGGAGATGGTGGCGGGAAGTATTTATTGGCAAGTATTAAGAGTTATTATACAAATGTTAATGTAGTATCTGCTATTAAAAAAATCAATAACAGCATTTGCCTGATTGGTGGCAAAGAACATCCGTTTATTGAAGATGTAATCAATGATTACAAAGAATTTAATCCTGCAATTGAAGCTGCATATATTTCAAATACAACTTGTCTTCCGCAAATGGAAGCACCGGATAAATTTGTACATCTGGTAAATATATTTCTTCATGCATAAAATGATAAAAAAGGAACCGTAGAAATGTTTCACGTGAAACATTTCTACGGTTCCTTTTTCAAATCTTATTTTAGTGGCAACTTCGCCGGTGTGCCCGCTTTTCTTGGATACTTTTTGGGTGTATCTTTTACCTTGTTGATACAAACCAATGCTCTTCCCAGATTGGAATCCGGTAATTCAAATTTATCAATCTTACCAAGCTTTCCGCCAAGAATGGAAATTGCTTTTTTTGCTTCCTGAATCTCTGCATCAGAGTCTGCAGATTTATAGGATACGAACATGCCACCCTTTGCAACAAATGGAAGGCAATACTCTGTCAGTACTGCCAGATTGGAAACTGCACGTGAAACACAGAGATCATACTGCTGTCTGTGTACTGCGTTGGCAGCCATCTCTTCTGCTCTTCCGTGTACTGCAGTAACTTTCTGTAAGCCCAGGGCATCGATCACCTCATTCAAGAAGTTGATTCGTTTATTCAGTGAATCCATTAAAGTAATCTCCAGATTTGGAAACGCAATTTTCAATGGAAGCCCTGGAAATCCTGCGCCGGTTCCAAGATCAATGATTTTTAAATTCTGATCAGCCAGATCCGGAAGCACCCGAATCAGAGAAAGGCTGTCGAGAAAATGTTTTTTGATGACTTCTTCAAATTCTGTAATGCCGGTAAGATTCATAACTTTATTCTTTTCTACCAGCATTTCATAGTATTGTAAAAACTGTTCTATCTGTTCGCCTGTCAGAGACACATGCAGTTCTTCCAGACCGTGTTTAAAGTATGTCAGATCATAACTCATGGGCTTATTTATCCTGTTCATCTTTCTGTTTCTGCTGATAATGTAACTGTTCCAGATATACTAAAATGACAGAAATATCTGCCGGAGATACACCAGAGATACGGGAAGCCTGTCCAATGGAGATTGGCTGATACAGATTCAGTTTCTGCTGTGCTTCCATACGCAGGCCGCTGATCTGATTGTAATCAAAGTTTGGCGGTAGTTTTTTACTTTCCAGTTTTTTAAACTGTTTTACCTGCTTGATCTGGCGTTTAATATATCCATCATATTTAATATTGATATTTACCTGTTCGCGGACATCTTCTGTCAGTTCCAGACGCTCCGGGTCTACCGGGGCAAGAATATCATAATTCAGTTCCGGACGTCGAATCAGTTCAGCAAGTGTAGTGCCTGTATTTAATGGCTGACTATTATATTTTTCCATTAATTTCTGAACTGGTTCGGAGGCACCTAAATGTACATTTTCCACACGCTGTACTTCCTGCTCGATCAGTTGTTCCTTTTTCACTACATAATCATAGCGTTTCTGCGGGATCAGACCTACTTCATAGCCATGTTTTGTCAGACGCAGATCCGCATTATCCTGACGGAGCAACAGCCTGTACTCGGCACGGGAGGTCATCATACGGTATGGCTCATGGTTTTCTTTCGTAACCAGGTCATCAATCAGTACGCCAATGTAGGATTCAGAACGATCTAAAATCAAAGGATCTTTTCCTTTTACTTTCATGGCTGCGTTGATACCGGCAATCAGTCCCTGAGCGGCAGCTTCTTCGTATCCGGAACTTCCATTAAACTGTCCTCCACTGAACAGACCAGAAATTTCTTTGAACTCCAGAGATGGATAGAGCTGTCGCGGATTGATGCAGTCATACTCAATTGCGTAGGCATTCCTTACAATCTTGACATTTTCCAATCCAGGTACGGTGTGGTACATTGCGTATTGTACATCTTCCGGAAGGGAGCTTGACATGCCACCGATATACATTTCGTTGGTGTGAATGCCTTCCGGTTCAATGAATACCTGATGACGGTCTTTATCGGCAAATTTTACCACTTTGTCTTCGATAGACGGACAATAACGTGGGCCGGTTCCTTCGATCATACCGGAAAAAAGCGGAGATCTGCTTAAATTTTCACGGATGATTTCATGTGTTTTTTCATTCGTATAGGTCAGCCAGCAGCTTACCTGATCGATCTGCACATCATCCGGATCGGTCGTAAATGAGAATGGTACGACCCTCTCATCACCAAGTTGTTCCTGCATTTTGGAAAAATCAACGGAACGTCTGTCAATACGAGCCGGTGTACCTGTCTTGAAACGGAACATTTCTACTCCATTTGCAACCAGGGAATCTGTCAGATGGTTAGCTGCCTGCAACCCGTTCGGCCCGGTGTGGTTGACAACATCTCCATAGAGACAGCGGGCTTTCAGGTAAGTGCCGGTACAAAGAACGACAGCTTTTGCATAATACTCCGCTCCTGAAAACGTTTTCACACCACGAATCTGTTTATCTTCCACCAACAGTTCGGTAACCTCTGCCTGACGCAGTGTCAGATGATCAGTGTTCTGTAATACCTGTCTCATTCTTGCACTGTAATCGGCTTTGTCCGCCTGTGCACGCAGGGAATGAACGGCAGGTCCTTTTGATTTATTTAACATTTTAGACTGGATAAAGGTATGGTCAATATTGACACCCATTTCACCGCCTAAGGCATCGATTTCGCGTACCAGATGGCCTTTGGAGCTGCCTCCGATATTCGGATTACACGGCATCATGGCGACACTTTCAATGCTGATGGTAAAAAGAATGGTTTCCAGTCCGAGTCGTGCGCAGGCAAGGGCTGCTTCACAGCCTGCATGACCTGCACCGACGATACAAACATCATAATTTTCTTTTACAACTGGCATATATTTCTCCTTGTATATTGTTTCACAGTTCACTTATCATTATGTATCCAGAATCTCCTCATGCAAGTATGATCGATATCTTAATACATATGATAAGTAAACGATTGCTCTACTTACCCATACAGAATTTGCTGAAAATCTCATTAACCAGATCCTCTCCAACGGATTCCCCGATGATCGTGCCCAGTGTTTCGTAGGCATTCATCATATCGATCGTAAAGAAATCTTCCGGCATTCCATCATCAATACTCTGTAACACCATCTTCAGACTGCTTTCTGCTTCTGCCAGAGCATTTTTCTGGCGGATATTTGTGATATATACTTCATCATTGAAGGACAGTTTTCCGCTAAAAAACATTTCCTCAATGAGTTTCTCCAACTCATGGATTCCGGTGTTATTTTTTGCCGAAATTGACAGGATTGGCTTGTCCAGATAGTTCTCCAATACAGCTGCATCTGTCTTTGTATCCAGATCTGATTTGTTCAGCAGCACGATTGCTTTTTTACCCTGAATGGCTTCAATAATTTCATGATCATTTTCATCCAACTCTGTGGAAGAATCAACCACATAAATAATGAGATCCGCTTTTTCAATATATTCTCTGGATTTGTTGACACCGATTTTTTCAACAATATCTTCCGTATCACGGATTCCGGCAGTATCGATGACATTTAATCCGATGCCGCCAATCTGAATCTGCTCCTGAAGGATATCACGGGTCGTACCGGCGATTTCTGTAACAATGGCACGCTCCTCTCCCACCAGAATATTAAGCAGGGAAGATTTGCCGGCATTTGGTTTACCGACAATAGCTGTGTTGATACCTTCTTTTAACATCTTTCCGTTATCGGAAGAATCCAGCAGTTTTTTTACTTTTGTATGGGCATCGCACATAATCTCATGTAACTGCTCCGGATAGCCATCCAGTGAAACGTGCTCCGGATCATCCAGTGCGGATTCGATAAAGGCAATTTCATGCAGTACAACGGCACGAATGTCCCTTATTTTTTCCAAAACAGCACCCTGTAACTGGCTGACGGAACTCTTTAAGGCCAGTTCATTTTGGGCGTTGATTACGTCGATTACGGACTCTGCCTGGGACAGATCAATACGGCCGTTTAAGAATGCCCGTTTTGTAAACTCTCCCGGTTCTGCCGGACGGGCTCCATATTTTAAAACTGTTTCCAGTATTTTTTTCATAACCAGAACACCACCGTGACAGTCAATCTCGATGGTATCTTCGCAGGTGTAACTGCGCGGTGCTTTCATAATAAGTAGCATAACTTCATCCACTACTTCTTCACCGTCAACCACATAGCCATAATGGATGGTATGTGTCTCCATATCGGAAACCTTGCGGCTTCCTCTTTTTGGACGAAAAATGCGATCTGCAACTTCTAATGCTTCGTCGCCGCTGATGCGGACGATTCCGATGCCGGAATTTGACATGGCGGTTGCAATCGCTGCAATAGTATCAGTTTTCATATTCGTTCTTCATCTCTCAAACTAAATAAAAAATTTATGTTGCAGGATACTGTGATTCTGAGAAATTTTCCAGATCAGACTGATAAGAATCACACTATAAGTTTCATATATGGTAAAGTGGATTACGAATGTCCACTTTACTACATTATGTATTTGATGTTGGGGTCAAAAGATGCCTTACGAATTGTTCCGTACTTCGTACTCCCACAATTCTACCCAATATTCGTATATCGTGAAGCTGACGCTCCACTTTTATGCTCATATCGGGGCGGGTCATTAAGCCATAAAACCACTCCTGTGCAAGCACATCGTGGTTTCAGGCTTTTGACCCTGGCATCTGTATTTTATTATAGTATTTTTATTTCATAACGTAAATAAAACTTTCAAGAAAAGCCGGATGTTGGACGATAGGTTAATTTTCGTCGTGTCTGCGAGCATAGTCCGCTTCCGTGAGTGTGTTTGAGCTTGCTGGTTTTGCAAGCGAGTTCGCGGAAGGAAGCGGAAATAAGCGGCGCAGCAGACACAGAAAATTATCCGTGTCCACATCCGGCTTTTCTGAAAGTTTTTAATTAGACAAAAATAAAATCAAAAATTACTGTCTCTTTAATGTAATTACAACGTGTCTGTAAGGCTCATCACCTTCGCTGTGTGTAGATACATAACGGTCATTCTGCAGTGCGGAATGAATCACGCGTCTCTCAAACGGGTTCATCGGTTCGAGAGATACAGGCTTTTTCGTGCGTTTAACTTTGTAAGCAATATTCTTTGCCAGGTTCTCGAGGGTATCTTTTCTTCTCTTACGGTAATCCTCAGTATCAAGTTTTACTCTTGTGTATGTGTCAGAGTGTTTGTTGATAGCGAGGTTTGTAAGATACTGAAGAGAATCCAGTGTCTGACCACGTTTGCCGATCAGAACGCCCATCTCAGCACCTTTCAGTTCTACGTCGTATACATTCTCTTCCTCTGCGGAAGCGTTGATCAGAATCTCAACTTCAAGTCCCATAGCATCAAATACCTGGGAAAGGAAATTTCTGATATGATCTGCAACGGTATATTTTTTGCGGGCTTTGATTTTTGCCGGTTTACTGTTGAATCCAAGAAATCCTGAACTGCCTTTTTCCAGCACTTCATACTCGATCTGATCGCTTGTTGTGCCAAGTTCAACAAGTGCATTTGTAAGTGCATCATCAACAGTTTTTCCTGTAAATTCGATAAAATCCATTACAATGCCCTCCCTATTTTGTATTTTTATTGTTGAAATCTTTTACAAGATTTGCTTTGGAAGCCATGCTTCCCTCTTTGTATTTCTTTCCAGTATCCTGGTTGATGTCTTTGCGTGAAACAGAAGCTGCTTTGTCAGCCATGGATTTATACTGGATGTTACGAGTGTTTACTTTGGCAGCGTTTGCAATCTCCTGACCTGCTACGCCTTTTTTCTCGATTTTCTTCTTATTCTTGGCTGCAGCCTTTGCCTGGTTCTCCTTGATGACTTTCTCAAGATCCATCTTGTCAAAGTGTTTGTTTAACAGGAACTGCTGTAAGCTTCGAATCACGGAACCTGCGATCCAGTAGATACCAACACCGACCGGAAGGAAAAATACGATGAAAATAGAATATAAAGGCATCATATAGTTCATCATTTTCATCTGTCCGGCCATTGCTTCCTGCTGTCCGCCGTTTGTAGATGCCTGCGGCATGAGACGGATGTTCAGGAACTGTGTTAAAGCTGCCAGGATCGGTACCAGTAATGCGAGGAAAATAAGGAAATAATGTCCCTCATGGAAACTGGTACTGATAATTGTCTTCGGAGAATATACAATATTGATTCCGAGAAAATTGTTAAAATGCTCGACAGCAGACTGTGTGCTTGCAATAACATCGGATAAACCACTGAATTTATCCTGCAATAAAGTCCAGTTACTGCTGGTGCATTTGTAAAGTACATCAATGATAGAGTCATGAGCCTGCTGGCTGGTACCTGAGAAATTCAGGGTAATACCACGGAATACAGAGTTTTTGTCTGACACTGATGTCAGGAAACTGTTCATGGTATCCTGGTATCCACTGGTATTCATAATACCGGTTACAAGGCTGTCAAACGTACTTTTTACGTTTGTGATATAAGCCGGTACATTGTAAATAACACGATAGAGAGCAAACAGGATCGGGAGCTGGATGACCATAAAGATACAGCTTCCGGAAGGGGATACACCGTATTTCTGGTAAACGGCCTGTGTCTCCTCGTTCATAGCCTGAACGGATGCCTGATCTCTTCTGTTTTTATACTTTTTCTGAATTGCCTGAATTTCAGGATTCATGATCTGTGACATTTTTGAGAACTTCTGCTGCTTGTAAGTAAGCGGAAGTAAGCAAAAATAAATAACAATCGTAAATACAATGATTGTCAGACCTACGTTCTGGATGTTTAAAAACTTGTCCATAAAAACGTAGATTGCGTTCATAAGGTAACCGAGTACCTTTGCGATTGGTCCTAAAATCTTACCTGAATTTTGTGTAAGTAAAAATAAGGAATCCATCTGGTTGCCTCCTATAATTATGGAACCGGATCGTATCCACCCTTAGAGAACGGATTACAGCGTAAAATGCGCCAGAGTGCAAGTAATCCACCCTTCCATGCACCGTACTTTTCCACTGCTTCCAGCCCGTAGGTGGAACAAGTCGGATAATAAGGGCATTTCGTGGTTTTCATCGGAGAAATATATTTACGATACCATTTTATTAAAAAAATCAATATTTTTTTCAATGTGATTCCATCTTCTTTTCTTTGGGGTTCATAATTTTCTGAAGATTTCCCAAGTGCAGCAATGCGGATTCGATTTCGTGATATGATGCGTTTTTTGCGCCTGCCCTTGCGATGACTACAATGTCCCAACCACTATGAAACATCTCTTCGTGCAGTCTGTAACTTTCTCTTACTAATCGGGTAATGTGATGCCTTACAACACTGTTACCAACTTTTTTACTAACGGAAATTCCTAATCTGTTTCTGTCCGAGTCATTTTTCAGTGTATACATGACCAATAGTCTGTTTGCATAAGATTTTCCTTCCCGGTATACTTTCCGGAAGTCGCTGTTCTTCTTTAATGATTCTGAAAAATGCATGTTTTCTGTCCTCTGATCTCAAAACAATTTGTTTAAAGAGAAGAAAAGACCACAAACGTTGTGGCCTAGGCTGTTAATTTTTTTCTTCCTTTTAATCTTCTAGCGGCCAAAACTTTTCTTCCGCCTGCTGTACTCATTCTTTTTCTGAAACCGTGAACTTTCGCTCTCTGTCTCTTCTTTGGCTGATAAGTCATTTTCATCGTGATACACCTCCAATCTTCGTAGCATCATTTCCGATGATAGCAAATAATGTCTGACAAGTCAATAGAATTTTGAAAAGTTTTCAAAAAGCGTGTAAAATGCCCGAAAATCCATTTTTGTCCGTGCATGTACTCCTGTGCGGATATGAAGTTTTCATTGAAAAATGACGCGATTTGAGTTATCATAGACATTGGACAACTATCCAGCGCATATTGAAATGAAAATGGATAGTGTAAATTGTTAAAAATGGCTTAAATCAGTTAGAAATGAAAAACAGAGCCGAAAAAAGGAAATGGAGCGTGTTATGCATCTGGTCGAAGAGAAATGGGATGAGATTCTTCTGACTGTAAAACGGGAGCATGAATTGACGGATATCTCTTTTAATACGTGGTTAAAGCCACTGCAGATTTTCGCAATTCAGAACGAACGCATCTATATTCTGGTGTCCAGTGAACAGATGGGGCTTACCTATATTAATAGGAAATATTACCTTCCGCTGAAGGTTGCGGTGGCCGAGATCACAGGAACGGAATACGAGATTGAATTTGTTCTTCCGGAACAGGCGAAGAAGCTGAAAATGCCGCATCCGAGACGGCGTGCTACGACAGAAGAAGCGGAACGGTCAAATCTGAATCCGAACTATACATTCGATACATTTGTGGTGGGAAATAATAACCGGTTTGCCCATTCAGCGGCACTGGCTGTGGCGGAATCCCCCGGAGAAGTATACAATCCGCTGTTTATATATGGTGGCGTGGGACTTGGCAAGACACATCTGATGCATTCCATCGCACATTTTATTCAGTCCACACATCCTGAACAGAAGGTTCTGTATGTTTCATCGGAAACATTTACCAATGAATTAATTGAAGCGATCCGAAATGGAAATAATACGGCAATGAGCCGTTTCCGTGAAAAATACCGCAGCATTGACGTGCTGTTGATTGATGATGTGCAGTTTATTATAGGAAAAGAAAGCACACAGGAAGAATTTTTTCACACCTTCAATGAACTTCATGTGGCCAAAAAGCAGATCATTTTATCCAGTGACCGGCCGCCGAAAGAGATGGAGACGCTGGAAGAGCGCATCCGTTCCCGGTTTGAATGGGGACTTTTGGCAGATATCGGAGCACCGGATTATGAGACCCGTATGGCCATTTTGCGGAAAAAAGAGGAACTGGATGGTTTTGCACTGGATGATGAGATTTTAAATTATATTGCGGTGAATATTAAGTCAAATATCCGGGAACTGGAAGGCGCGTTAAATAAGCTGATCGCTTATGCGAACCTGGTGCAGGCGGATATCACCATGGAGATCGCGGTGAAAGAACTGCAGAACATTATTTCCCCGGATAAGCCACTGGAAGTGACACCGGAGCTGATCGTGGAAGTGGTTGCGGAGCATTTTGGCATTACCATGGATCAGATTTTATCAAAATCCCGGAGTAATGATGTGGCAAAACCACGGCAGATCGCCATGTATCTATGCAAAAATATGACGGATGCGTCTCTGGAGACCATCGGAAAAGCGGTGGGCGGCAGAGATCATTCCACGGTGGTGCACGGAATTAAGAAAGTGACAGATGATATCAGTGTTGATAAGTCTGTCGAACGGACGGTGACAACCATCCGGAAAAAGGTCAATCCATGCTAAAACAGGCTCTGTCTGTGAGAAAAATTTCTGACTGCAGGACAAAACATGAGAGCTTATCCACACAGTATACCCGGAATTTAACATATTATTCACAGCAAAAGAGAAAAGAATGATGGCAGTAATCCTCTTAACGTAAGGCTTTGCGGTGTTATACACTTATCGACAGTCCCTAAGACGATTACGACGAAAACCATTTATATATAGATATACTACGAGAAGTTATGATACCTGAAAGGAGTTATTCACATTATGAAGTTAATCTGTTCAAAAGCAAACCTGGTAAAGGGTGTCAGCATTGTATCCAAGGCTGTTCCATCCAGAACAACCATGCCGATCCTGGAATGTATTCTCATCGATGCATCGGCAAACGAGATCAAGCTGACTGCAAATGACATGGAACTTGGCATAGAGACAGTCATTGAGGGCGAAATCGTGGAGAGAGGAATCATCGCACTGGATGCAAAATTTTTCTCCGAGATTGTTCGTAAGCTTCCGGATAATGACGTTGTCATTGAATCCGATGATTCTTTCCAGACAACCATTACCTGTGAGAAAGCCAAATTCAACATCGTTGGAAAATCCGGTGAAGATTTTTCCTATTTGCCATATATTGAAAAAAATGAGTCTATCAGCATTTCACAGTTTACATTAAAAGATGTGGTTCGCCAGACAATTTTCTCTATCGCAGATAATGATACAAACAAACTGATGACCGGTGAGCTTTTTGAAGTCAATGAGAACCGCCTGAGAGTCGTATCTCTGGATGGTCATCGTATTTCTATTCGAAATATTGAATTAAAAGAAAATTACAGCCCGTTAAAAGTTGTTGTTCCGGGCAAGACTTTACAGGAGATCAGTAAGATCCTTACCGGCGAAGCAGAGGATATGGTAGATATTTTCTTTGCGGACAATCATATTTTGTTTGAGTTTGACCAGACAAAGGTTGTATCCAGACTCATTGAGGGCGAGTATTTCCACATTGATCAGATGCTTTCCTCTGATTACGATACAAAGGTAAAAATCAACAAACGTGAGTTTTTAAGCTGTATCGACCGTGCAACACTGCTGATCCGCGAGGGTGACAAAAAACCGATCATCCTGAATATTCAGGACAAAAGCCTGCAGTTAAAGATTAATTCTTTCGTAGGTTCCATGAATGAGGAAATTGAGATCGAGAAAGAGGGAAAAGACCTTCTGATCGGATTTAACCCGAAATTCTTCATCGATGCACTGCGTGTTATTGATGAAGAGGAAGTTACTTTATACATGGTAAACCCGAAGGCTCCTTGCTTTATTAAGGATGACGCAGGTACATTTGTATACCTGATCCTTCCGGTTAACTTTAATGCTGCAACGGTATAAAGGAAAGCAGCAGGAATATTACAGAAAACAGACGCTTATTTGAGGATGCGTTTTGGAAGCCCATGCATATAAGCGGAGGATTGGAGAGAGACAGATGGAAAAAGTTATCATCAGAGATGATTTTATCAAACTTGGCCAGGCAATGAAACTTGCCGGCATGGTTGGCTCCGGCGTGGATGCCAAAATGCTGATCCAGGACGGACAGGTGGAGGTCAACGGAGAAGTAGAATACCAGCGCGGCAAAAAGCTCCATGAAGGAGATGTCATTACATTTAACGGAGAGAGTGTTCAGATCGGCAAATGATTATAAAATCACTGGAATTAAAGAATTTTCGCAACTATCAGGCTCTTGGCATCGCCTTTGATGCCGGAACCAATATCTTGTACGGAGATAATGCCCAGGGAAAGACAAACGTGCTGGAATCCCTGTATGTCAGCGGAACTACAAAGTCCCACAAAGGCAGCAAGGACAGGGAAATGATCCGTTTTGATGCGGATGAGGCACATATCCGCACTATCGTAGAAAAAAATGGTGTGGAGAACCGGATTGATATTCATCTGAAGAAAAACAGTGCCAAGGGAATTGCAGTGAACGGCATTCCAATTCGAAAAGCCGGAGAATTGTTTGGGATACTGAATCTGGTTGTTTTTTCTCCGGAGGATTTGAATATTATCAAAGACGGACCGGCGGGGCGCCGCAGATTTATGGATCTGGAATTAAGTCAGTTAGACAGTATTTATCTGCACAATCTGACGAAATATCATAAAATCCTGCAGCAGCGCAACAAACTGCTGAAGGATATCTATTTTCGACCAGATCTTGAAGCAACGCTTCCGGTGTGGGATGAGCAGCTGGTGCGCTATGGAACAAAAATCATTCAGCGCAGACGGGAATTTTTGCAGGAATTAAATGCAATGGTTCAGGAAATTCATCAAAATATTTCTGGAAATAAGGAAAACTTACAGCTTGTATATGAACCATCTGCAACGGCGGAGGAACTGGCGGCACGCATGGACGAATCACGCAGGAAAGACCTGAAAATGGGAATGACGTCTTACGGACCGCACAGGGATGATATTTCCTTCCTGATCAATGAGACAGATATCCGCAAATACGGTTCCCAGGGGCAGCAGAGGACATCTGCACTTTCGTTAAAACTGGCAGAGATTGAGCTGGTAAAACAGCTGATCCATGATACGCCGGTGTTGCTTTTGGATGATGTGCTGTCAGAACTTGACAGTAACCGGCAGAATTATCTGCTGAACAGCATCCATGATATTCAGACTATCATCACATGTACAGGTCTGGATGAATTTGTTAAAAATAGATTTCACATAAATAAAGTGTTTTTCGTCAGGGAAGGCACGATAGCAGAACAGTAGGAGGACAGGAATGAGTACAGAATACGGTGGAGATCAGATTCAGATTTTGGAAGGTCTCGAAGCAGTACGAAAAAGACCGGGTATGTATATCGGCAGTACGTCATCACGCGGACTTCACCATCTTGTATACGAGATTGTGGATAACGCGGTGGATGAGGCACTTGCAGGATTTTGCTCGGAGATAAATGTAGCAATCAACGAAGGTGATACCATTACCGTTACCGATAACGGACGTGGAATCCCGGTAGACATCAACCACAAAGCCGGAAAACCGGCAGTAGAAGTTGTATTTACCATTCTGCATGCAGGTGGAAAATTCGGTGGTGGAGGGTACAAAGTATCCGGTGGACTGCACGGTGTAGGTGCTTCTGTTGTAAACGCCCTTTCCAACTGGCTGGAAGTTCAGGTATGCAGAGACGGACATATTTATCAGCAGCGTTATGAACGTGGAAAGACCATGTATCCACTGAAAGTCGTTGGTGACTGCCCTGTGGAGCAGACCGGTTCCAAAGTAACTTTCTCCCCGGATGGAAGTATTTTCGAAGATACCGTATATGACTACGATGTACTGCGTCAGCGTCTGCGTGAGATGGCATTCCTGACCAAAAACCTGCGCATTGTCCTGACAGACAAGAGACCGGGACAGGAGCGTTCTGAAACATTCCATTACGAGGGTGGTATCAAGGAGTTCGTTCAGTATCTGAACAAGAGCAAAGAAGCTCTGTATGACAATGTTATTTACTGTGAGGGTGAGCGCGATGGTGTCTATGTAGAGGTTGCAATGCAGCACAACGATTCCTATAACGAATCAACCTTCAGTTTTGTAAACAATATCACGACTCCGGAAGGTGGTACACACCTCGCCGGATTCAGAAATGCCCTGACAAAGACGTTTAACTCTTATGCGAAGGCAAACAAACTGGTGAAAGAAAATGAAGCAGCACTTTCCGGCGAAGATATCCGTGAGGGGCTGACTGCCATCATCAGTGTCAAGATCTCTGAACCTCAGTTTGAGGGACAGACAAAACAGAAACTTGGAAACAGCGAAGCCCGTGGTGCGGTAGACAGCGTTGTAAGTGAGCAGCTTACTTACTTCCTGGAGCAAAATCCAACGGTTGCAAAAACAATCTGCGAGAAATCCCTGCTGGCACAGCGCGCCCGTGAGGCAGCCCGTAAAGCCCGTGATCTGACCAGAAGAAAAACCGCTCTGGAGGGAATGTCCCTTCCGGGAAAACTGGCAGACTGCTCCGATAAAGATCCGAAAAACTGCGAGATCTACATCGTAGAGGGTGATTCCGCCGGTGGTTCCGCAAAGACTGCAAGAAGCCGTGCGACACAGGCAATCCTTCCACTGCGTGGAAAAATCCTGAACGTAGAGAAAGCAAGACTGGATAAAATCTACGGAAATGCTGAGATCAAAGCCATGATCACTGCTTTCGGAACCGGTATCCATGAAGACTTCGATATCACAAAGCTGCGTTATCACAAGATCATTATCATGACTGATGCCGATGTGGACGGTGCACATATCAGTACCTTATTGCTGACTTTCCTGTATCGTTTTATGCCGGAACTGATCAAACAGGGCTATGTATATCTGGCACAGCCGCCACTTTATAAGCTGGAGAAAAACAAAAAAGTATGGTACGCATACAGTGATGAACAGCTGAACGCTATTCTGGCAGAAGTAGGACGTGACTCCAGTAACAAGATCCAGCGATACAAAGGACTGGGTGAGATGGATGCAGAACAGCTCTGGGAGACTACTATGGATCCGGAAAAACGAATCCTGCGCCGTGTCACTATGGACGAGGCTGCAACCGCAGAAATCGACCTGACATTCACAACCCTGATGGGAGATAAAGTAGAGCCACGTCGTGACTTCATCGAAGCAAATGCAAAATATGTAGAGAACTTAGACGTATAGCAAAGAGAGGAATATAAATGGACGACAAGATATTTGATCAGATCCACGACGTGGACCTGAAGAAAACCATGGAGAAATCCTACATTGATTATGCCATGAGTGTAATCGCATCCAGAGCCCTTCCGGATGTCAGAGACGGATTAAAACCGGTACAGCGCCGTGTTCTCTACTCCATGATCGAATTGAATAACGGACCTGACAAACCACACCGTAAATGTGCGCGTATTGTCGGTGATACAATGGGTAAATATCATCCACACGGAGACAGTTCCATCTATGGTGCCCTGGTAAACATGGCACAGGACTGGTCCACACGTTATCCGCTGGTGGATGGTCACGGAAACTTTGGTTCTGTGGATGGTGACGGCGCAGCTGCCATGCGTTACACAGAGGCACGTCTGAGTAAGATTTCCATGGAAATGCTGGCAGATATCAACAAGAATACCGTTGATTTTCAGCCAAACTTCGATGAGACAGAGAAAGAACCGGTAGTGCTTCCTTCCCGATATCCGAACCTTCTGGTAAATGGAACGACAGGTATTGCCGTAGGTATGGCAACAAATATTCCGCCACACAACTTGCGTGAAGTTATCGGTGCTGTTGTAAAAATCATTGATAATCGTGTAGAAGAAGACAGAGACACTACCATCGAAGAGATTCTGGAAGTTGTCAAAGGTCCGGATTTCCCGACCGGAGGTATGATTCTTGGTACTGCAGGTATCGAGGAAGCTTATCGCACCGGACGTGGTAAAATCCGTGTGCGTGCCGTGACAGATATTGAGCCGATGCAAAATGGCAAAAACCGTATCGTTGTTACTGAACTTCCTTACATGGTAAACAAAGCACGTCTTATCGAAAAAATCGCTGAACTGGTGAAAGATAAACGTGTGGATGGTATCACAGATCTCCGCGATGAGTCTGACCGTCAGGGTATGCGTGTATGTATCGAATTGAGAAAAGATGTCAACCCGAACGTTATCTTAAATCAGTTATTTAAGCATACACAGCTGCAGGATACTTTTGGTGTTATTATGCTGGCTCTGGTCAACAATGAGCCGAAAGTACTTAACTTGCTTGATATGTTGAAACACTACCTGAGACATCAGGAGGATGTTGTTACCAGACGTACCAAATACGAATTAAATAAAGCAGAAGAGCGAGCTCATATTTTACAGGGCTTACTGATCGCGTTGGACAACATTGATGAGGTAATTTCCATCATCCGTGGAAGCCGTACGACACAGGAAGCAAAAGCAAAATTAATGGAACGTTTCGGTCTGACAGATGCACAGTCTCAGGCAATCGTAGATATGCGACTGAGAGCTCTGACTGGTCTGGAACGTGAGAAGCTGGAAGCGGAATACAAAGACCTGATGGCTCGTATTGCCGAGTTAAAAGCAATCCTGGCAGATGAGAAAAAACTGCTTGGTGTCATCAAGGAAGAGATCATGGTGATCAGTGCAAAATATGGTGATGACAGACGTACTTCCATCGGATACGATGAGTATGACATTTCTATGGAAGATCTGATTCCGGTGACAAATACAGTCATTGCCATGACAAAACTTGGTTATATCAAACGTATGAGTGCGGATAACTTCCGTGCACAGCATCGTGGTGGTCGTGGAATCAAGGGTATGGAGACGATCGATGATGATTATATCGAGGAGTTGTTTATGACAACTTCCCATCATTATCTGATGTTCTTTACAAATACCGGAAAAGTATACCGTATGAAGGCTTATGAGATTCCGGAAGCGAGCAGAACAGCTCGTGGAACAGCCATCATCAACCTGCTGCAGCTGGCACCGGGTGAGAAGATCACTGCCGTTATCCCGATCAAGGATTACAGAGATGGCTGGTATCTGTTTATGGCTACCAAGAAAGGTATCGTAAAGAAAACAGCCATCACAGACTATGCAAATGTCAGAAAGACGGGTCTGGCAGCAATTACGCTGCGTGAAGATGATGAACTGATCGAGGTTAAATTTACCGATGATTCACAGGATATTTTCCTTGTGACAAAATATGGCCAGTGTATCCGTTTCCATGAAACCGATGTAAGAAGTACCGGTCGTGTATCCATGGGGGTCATTGGTATGAGTCTGGCAGACGGTGATGAAGTAGTCGGCATGCAGCTCAATACGCAGGGAGAGCATTTGCTGATCGTATCCGAGCGAGGACTTGGAAAACGTACTTCCATCGATGAATTTACTGCTCAGAACCGTGGCGGTAAAGGTGTAAAATGCTACAAGATCACAGAGAAGACCGGAAATCTGGTTGGAGTGAAAGCGGTAAACGATGAAAATGAAATCATGATCATCAATACAGAAGGCATTATCATCCGTATGAAAGTCAGCGATATTTCTATCCTTGGCCGTGTCACATCAGGTGTGAAACTGATCAACATGGAAGATGACGTTACGGTGGCAAGCATTACAAAAGTCAAAGAGGATGAGACTTTAGAAGGCGAAGAATCTGCAGAGGATGCGGAAGAAACCAACGCAGAGACTGCGACAGAGGCAGCAGCCGATGAGCAAAAATAATTTGCCGGAAAAACCATTTTCGGATACAGAAAATGAAGAAACATATGAACAGTTAGATCTGTCGGAGCTGATCTATGGCATGCCCATGGGCGAAGCAGATTTTATGCTGAATGAGGCGCAGGAGATCCAGTACAACGAAATGTGTCAGGAGTGCAGAAAGGACTGCAAGCAGAGTTTTCGCTGTCAGGTAGTGGAATGCCCGAAATTCAGAGTGAGAAGAAGCAGGAAGAAAAAGTAAGGGTGTGTGCTTTAGCACAGAAAAACTTAGGCTTAGAATCCTTGTTTCCACCAATAAAACAAACTAAAATGGCGTTAACCAAAATGAAGGAAGCGCAAAGGAGCCAATACCGGAAGGGTTGGCTCCTTTTTGACAATAAGCAGGAAATTCTGATTATATTCAGAAATGAACTGGAAAACGCTTCGGATTTTATGTTTGTTTTTAAGGAGGAACAGGATATGAACGCTCAGGAAATCAAAGAGACAAGTAAAAAATATGTATTGCAGTCATGGAGCAAACAGGCGGGGCTGAATCCGATCGTTATCGATCATGCAGAAGGCATCTACATGTATGATGCCGAGGGCAACCGTTATACCGATATGTCCTCTCAGCTTGTAAACCTGAATGTGGGATTTGGAAATAGAGCAATTGGTGATGCCATTAAGGCACAGGTAGATAAATTCTGTTTTGTAGGTCCGGCTTATGCAGCAGAAAGCAGAGCAACGCTTGGCAAAATGATCATTGATCTGCTTCCGGACAATTTTGGCAAAGTATTTTTTACAAATGCCGGTGCGGATGCGAATGAAAATGCGATAAAAATCGCCCGTATGTATACAGGAAGAAATAAAGTATTCAGCCGTTACAGAAGTTATCACGGCTCTTCTTTCGGAGCAGGAAATCTGACCGGTGAGCCGCGTAGATATCCGTTGGAGCCAGGCATTCCGGGATTTGTGAAATTCTTTGATCCATATGTATACCGTGAGCCGATCGAGTTTGCTTCCGAGGAAGATGCCACAAAATATTATCTGGCAAAATTAAGAGAGCAGATTATTTACGAAGGACCGGACAGCGTTGCAGCCATTGTCATGGAGACAATTACCGGTTCTAACGGTGTCATCATTCCGCCAAAAGGCTATCTGCCGGGTGTTCGTAAAATTTGTGATGAATTTGGCATTGTCATGATCTGTGATGAAGTTATGGCAGGCTGGTGCAGAACCGGTAAAATGTTTGCATTTGAAAACTTTGATATCAAACCGGATATCGTGACATTTGCAAAAGGTGTTACCTGTGGTTATGTACAGCTTGGCGGTGTGGCAGTGAGCAGCAAGATTGCAGCGTATTTTGACGATCATCTGCTTTCCTGTGGATTGACTTACAGTGGACACCCGCTGGCTTGTGCGGCAGGTGTTGCCTGCGTCAACTACTACAAAGAAGCAAACATTTTAGATAATGTCAATAAAGTCGGCAAAGTCCTTGGTGAGATCCTGGAGGAGTTAAAAGAGAAACATCCGTGTATCGGTGATGTGCGTTATATCGGACTTTTCTCATCCATCGAACTTGTCAAAGACAGAGAAACAAAAGAACCGCTTGTACCATATGGCAAAGATCCGGAAGGAACCATGGGTAAGATTATCGGTATGTTAAAGGCAAAGAAATTTATGACTTATTCTCACGAAAACATGATTTTTGTCAACCCGGCGCTGATCATTACCGAGGAGCAGCTGCGTGAGGAGATGGTAAAAGTAGATGAAGTATTGACGGAGGTGGATGCATGGCTCACTATCTGACCCCGGAACATATATTTACCGGAAGAGACTGTTTTACTGAGGCAGTCGGATATCTGAAACACTGTGGCAAAAAGGCACTTCTTGTGACAGGACCGCATGTGGTAAAATCGGAGATGTTTGCTGAGTTAAGCCGGATGCTGGCAGACCACGGGATTGAGTTTGTGACATTTTCGAAAATCACCGGAGAACCGACGGATGCCATGATCAATGCCGGTGTCAGTGTATTTCTGCAAAAAGGCTGCGATTACTGCATCGGATTTGGCGGAGGAAGCCCGCTGGATGCAGCAAAAGCGGTTGCTGTCATGGCTGCAAATGAAGGAAGTATTTCAGATTTTAACGGGAAAGAAATTACGAAAATGGCAGGACCTGTGGTGGCGATTCCAACTACTGCAGGAACCGGTTCGGAGGCAACGAAATTCACTGTCATCACGGATTCTGTGAATGATATTAAGATGCTGCTGAAAGGTGATTGCCTGATCCCGAAAATTGCGATCGTGGATGAGACATTCAGTCTGTCATCTCCGCAGTCAGTCACAGCGGCTACCGGACTGGATGCCCTGACACATGCAGTGGAAGCATATACCTCCAGAAAAGCGATGGATATGACTGATACACTGGCAGTGTCAGCGGTAAAACGGATCATGAAATATCTGCCGGTTGCTTATCGTGATGGAAAAAATCGCGAAGCCAGACATCAGATGGCGCTGGCAGCACTGGAGGCAGGAATCTGCATCAACAATTCCAGTGTGACACTGGTGCACGGACTGAGTCGTCCGATCGGAGCGCTGTTTCATGTAGCGCATGGTATTTCCAATGCCATGTTGCTCAAGGCATGCTTCTCCTTCGCGTTAGAAGGGGTATATGAGCGGTTTGCAGACCTTGCCAGGGCAATTGGTGTGGCAGATGAGAAGCAGGGCGATATTGCGGCAGCAGAACAGTTTCTGAAAGCCATTGAACATATCTGTGAGGTGTGCGAAGTACCGACACTGGAGAAGTATGGTATTCCGCGAGAGGAGTTTTATGCGGCGATTCCAAAGATGGCGCAGGATGCGTTGGACAGCGGAAGTCCGGGAAATACGCGGAAGGTGCCGGCATTTGAGGACTGTCAGGAGATTTATAAGGCGGCATATGCCGGGTAGATATTGAAATATGTGTGGAAACCATCCAAAGTTTGAATGCAGGCCATGAAGCGACTGCGTTCAAACTTCGGGTGGTTTTTGTATGTAAAAAAATTTTTGCCTAATAAAAGAGATAGTGCTATGATAGGCAAGGAAAAAATCAAAGACATTACAATTTCTGAAAAAGAAAGGCAACTACAATGAAACAAAAAGTAACAAAAGATCAATGGGAAGCTTTGATTCACTGGAATTTTGCCCTTGTGGGTGGATTTCTCGGAGCCTACGCGATCTTACTACATATGGGAAACTTTGGTTCGGCGCAGACCGGAAATATCATGGAAATGGCGGCATCGTTAGTATCAGGTGAGTGGTACGATGTGTTGTTGCGATTCCTTGCGTTGCCGCTTTTTGGCGGCGGAGTGGTGGTTTCCTATCTGTTGACGAACTATACGAACATCAATATGCGAAAATTAGCCATTGTGGTGGATGCGGCAGGATTAGTAGCATCCTCATTATTGCCGTTACAACCGGTGCTGGTTGGACTGTATCCGATCTTTTTCTGTTCTGCTTTTCAGTGGGGCGTGTATTCATCGGCAAACGGCTACAACAGTGCGACCATCTTTTCCAGTAATAACTTCAAGCAGGCAGTGCTTGGATGGACACAGTATTTTCTGACAAAAGATCCGGAATTTAAGAAAAAGGGTATTTTGTATACCAATACGGTACTCTCTTTTTTTATCGGAGCATGTTATGGTGCGGTAGCAGTCAATGCGTTTGCAGTGCGCGCGGCATATCTTGGCTTTGTGCCGCTGGCAACCGGCTGGATTCTGGTGGTAAAACACAGCATGGTACTTGAATCGGAACGTCCGCAGGAAATTGCAAAAGAAGCAGCGACAGAACTGGAAGATGCAGAACTTCTGGAGGCAGAACAGAAGTAAAAATTCAAATAACAAATGTTTATAGTCATTGAATTTGCGGAACAGTCCGTTTCTGTTTATTCAATGTACAATCTCCTTTGAATCTATTACAGTAGAAGTGTAAAACAAAGACATTTCCAGTGTGATGGTAAAAGAAACTTGTAAGAATAATTTTTGAGAAGGAGAGATATATGATCGTACAGAAGTATCCGCATTTGATGGCGCCATTTTCTGTAAAAGGGGTTCATTTTAAAAACCATATTTTTCTGGCGCCATGTGCATTGTCACATGTAACATACGGTGCACCAAATGATTTGGGCATCGAATATATCGAAGAAAAAGCGCGCGGCGGCGTAGCACAGATTACACAAGGCAACATTACAGGTCCGGGTGGTTATGGTGATAATGGCGGACATTTTAACCGCTATTTTACAAATTGCTTTACAGATATGGCATTTACAGAGCTTGCAACAGCAATCAAAGAACACGGTGCTGTGGCATCAGCAGAAATTAACCATGCAGGATTTATGGCTGGTTTGGCGGAAAATTCCAATACACCGCCGATGAGTTCTATGGGATTTATCCGTGAAGATGGTGTGGAAGTTGTTCAGATGACAGAGCAGATGATTCTTGATACCGTGGAGTATTATGCAAATATTGCCAAATTTTTAAAAGGCTGTGGATTTCAGATGTGTATGATCCATGCAGGGCATGAAATGCTGCTCAATCAGTTTTTATCACCGCATTTTAATAAGCGTACGGATAAATACGGTGGAAGTCCGGAGAATCGTATCCGGTTCCCAAAAATGATCCTGCAGAGAATCCGGGAAGTCTGTGGAGAAGATTTCCTGATTGAACTTCGTATTTCAGCCGTAGATTATTGTGAAGATGGAAAAGATATCGAAGAAAGTATTTATTTCGTAAAAGAGTGCGAAGATTTGATTGATTTTGTTCATATTTCGGCAGGATGTGGACCGGAAACAGCATATCTGACACAGGAAGTAGCTTTTCAGCCGGAAGGACTGAATATCAAGTGGGCGGAAGCTATGAAAAAAGCCGGAGTAAAGCCGAAAGTTGTTGTGATGGGTGGTATTGCAAGCCCGGAAGTGGCTGAACGTTTTCTGGCCGAGGGAAAAGCAGATGTGGTGGCTATGGCGCGTGCCATTATGGCTGATCCACAGCTTCCAAACAAAATCCGCCGAAATCAGGAAGAAGACATTGTACCATGTCTGAGATGTAATCATTGTCTGGGATCAAATAAGGTAGCGTTTTTTGAGGCAAAATGTATGGTAAATCCGCATATGGCACATGAACACCGTACACGTCATGTACCGCCGGCTGTATGTTCCAGAAAAGTACTTGTAGTAGGTGGCGGAGTGGCCGGAATGGAAGCAGCCATTACTGCGGCAGACCGTGGTCACAAAGTTGTGCTGGTAGAAAAAGCAGAGGAACTTGGAGGCGTGATTCGTTTTGCAGATTATGATTCTATTAAAGTTCAGCTGAAAAAATATCGCAAATATCTGGTTCGGCAGGTAATGAAGCGAAATATCGATGTACGTTTGAGTACAGAAGCTACCGAGGGTTTAATTGAGGCATTACAACCGGACGCAATACTTGTTGCAACGGGGGCAAAGCCGATTATTCCACATATTCCTGGAATTGACGGTGAGAATGTTATGTATGCGACAGATGCATATTACCATTCTGAAAAACTCGGTAAAAAAATCGTTATTATTGGCGGTGGACTTGTAGGCTGTGAAGTAGGTGCACATCTGGCAAATACTGGTCATGAGGTTGAAGTTGTTGAAATGGGAAGTGAACTGGCACCGGAAGATAACCCGTTCCATCATTGTGGTATGATGGCATACTGGTCGGAACGTCCGATCCATGGAACAGTAAATACTACTGTGACAAAAATTACATCAGATGGTGTTTACGGAGTGGATAAGGATGGAAAAGAGGTATTTTTTGAAGCGGATACAGTTCTTTATTGTGTCGGAATGAAAGAAGATACCAGTGTAACCGAGGAAATGCAGAAATATTGTTATGATGTGGTTGCTATTGGTGATTGTTTCAAGAGCGGTCGTATTGTAGATGCTGTTGGAATGGGATATCATTCAGCAGTAGATCTTGCATAAATTAATTTCCCCCAAAGTTAAGCAGAAAAGCGGGCAGTTATATGAAAGTGATCATATAGCTGCCCGCTTTTTATACGTAAGAAAAATCGGTTCAGGTTTATTGTTGTGGTATGTCAGGTCAGAGTTTCTGTCTGAAACTGGCTGAGAATTTGCTCTGTTACAAATGGAATGACCGGATTTGTATTCTTTTTTTCCCAGACGAGGCAGGTATAATAGGTATCTTCGATATCGCGGATTGGCAGTGTCTTAAAATCAAAATTGCGCCCCTGAAGAGTTCCTTTCGGAAGTATGGAAATGCCTTTATTGATGGCAATCTGAAAAAATAATTCATCCAGTCCGTTTGCCTGATAAATTTTATGATAATCGAAATCAAGAAACTTTTGCAGTGGTTTGATTTCTGGATTAATATTTGCGCGTTTTGGTGGGAAGATAAGACATTCGTTTTTCAAATCTTCCAGACAGACGCTTTCACGGGAAGCCAGTGGATGCTGTGCATTTACAATGGCACAGAAAGCATCTTTAAACAGATATCGGTATTCGATGTCCTGATCCAGTTCATCTAACTGATAGGAAAATACAATTCCAATATCCGCACGGTTATTTTTTATGGTCTGAAGGATCAGAAGCGGATCTTCTGAGTTAAATATGAAATTAATCTCAGGGTGCATTTGTCCCATCTTGGTGATCGTTGAGAATAGTTTTGTCTCAAAAATGGCCGGAATTGACCATGTGATGGTACCTGAAATAGAGTTCTCAATGAGCTGAAGTTGCTGTTTGGTTGTATTCCAGATCTGAAGGAGATACGCACTTTGTTTTTGCAGATACTCCCCCGATGGTGTAAAAGTGAGTACATTATTTTTACGGACAAAGAGGCGGGTACCAAGCTCTTCTTCCAGCGCAGAAATGCTTTTGCTGATTGCAGAATGGCTGATAAATAGCTCTGCGGCAGCCTTGGATAAATTCATGTATTTCGCAGTAGTCAAAAAATATTCCAGTTGTTCAAATGTCATAATTGCGTTCCTCCATGAACATGATAAAAATATGTCGTATTCCCTGTTTCTATTATAACAGGAACAGAGGGAAATATCGCATTGAATTTTTGGAACAGAAGGATGCGGTTTATTCAATGTACAGAGACATAAATATGAAGTATGATAATTACAAGATCACACTGGAATAAAAAATAATGTAGAAGGAGATTTTGTAATGGGACAGGAAGAAAGACTGGAATTACTTGAAAAAGAACTGGAAGCGGTAAAGCTTCAGCTTGCGCGGGCGCAGGCTGTGACAGAAATCGCAAATACAATGGCTCGCTATAATTATTATCATTCCGGCGGAAGGCAGCGTGACTGTCTGGATCAGTTTGCAATGAGAACGCCCGGGGTGGCAATCGAAATTGCAATGTGGGGACAGTATCATGAGGCAGAAGGTCTTTATGAGAATTATGTAGAAGGAATTGCAAAACATGAACAGTCTATCGGAGCAAGAAAAGGATGGTATTGTGAGCATCCAATCTATAATCCGTTAATTGAAGTTGCAGCGGATTGCAAAACCGCAAAAGCAGAGTGGCAGACGTTTGGACCGGAGACAGCAAAAGAACATCCGGAAGATCCAGATTGTCCGTTTGATCCAAACTGGATGTATGGAAAGTATCAGGCAGATTTTATTGTTGAAAACGGTCACTGGAAAATCTGGCATCTGCAGATCATGCCGGATATTATGTGTCCGACCTGCAAACCGTTTACCGAGCAGCGGCCGCATGACGATTTTGTGCCGACAGATATGCCTGGATTTGCAGAGCGTCAGAAATCCTTCTGTGAAGAATATGACGTAAATAAGGTTCGTAAATTCTGGCCACAGCCGCCAGAGCCATATGAAACATTTGAGGGTTCCAGAAAACATGCATTACATAAACCAACAGCGGAAGATAAAATCGAGTATACTTTTGAACAGAACGATTTTACGCTGGAGGAGTATTTCGTATATTTGGAAGAAAAGGATCCGTGGAAAGGGGACAATTAAAGTTGCACATAAGCCTTAATAAGAGGAGGTTCGGGTATGAAAAAATTTAACTATGGAGCAAAAGGCTGGGGTATTGTAATATTTTGCTTTTTCCTGTTTTGGGTAGGTTCAGGATGTCCGGTAACATCTCTGAATGTAATTATGTCGGAATATAACGCCATGTACGGATGGGATATTGCCTTATTGAATGGTTTTGGAACAATGGCAAACATTTTATCAATTATTGCAGCAGCTGTATTTGGCTGGTGGTGTAAAAAACGCGGACCAAAATCACTGATACTTGCAGGCTGTATTATGGGGGCTGTATCAATGTTTATGTGGGGACGTGTTACATCCATTGGTACCTATGCATTGTGGTATACCATCTGCGTTATCGCATCCAGCGCATATTGCCAGATAGGTCTTGCATCTCTGATCGCAAACTGGTTCCCGACCAGAAAAGGTTCTGTTATGGGATTTGTAACGGTAGGTGCATGTATGGTTGGACTAACCTATATTAAGAGCCAGACATTCATGATTGAGCATTTCAGCTTTGCAGCATCCTTCGACCTGTATGCGATTGCCTTTGTAATTCTGGCAGTGGTTTGCGCATTTCTGGTAAAAAGTGATCCGGAGCAGTGTGGTGCGTACCCGGATAATGACCGTACTTTAACAAAAGAAAAACTGGAAGCAATGCATGCGGAAGGTATGAAATATCGTCAGACCAGTCCCTGGACTGTTGGAAAACTTTTAAGAACAAAGGAAACATGGTTTATTGGAATTGGCGGTGGAGTTTTGGTTATGTTTACCGTTGGAATTATGAGTAACTTTATTCCAATGTGTGCGTCAGCAGGAATTGAGATGAATCAGGCGATTTTCCTGATGGGAGTAACCTCTTTTATAGCGATGCCGGCATCTGTTATCTGGGGCATTATTGATGAAAAAATCGGTACACGGATGACAACCATTGCAATGTTTATCTATTTCATTGTATCTGTATGCATCGCACTGGTGCCAAACATTATTACGATGTATATTGCACTGGTAATGTTTGCATCCATTATCGGTGGAGCAAATAACCTTGCTATTTCCATGACAGCATCTGTATGGGGAAGATATGATTTTGATTCTGCATGGACAGTCGTATTTATTTTAAATACGATTGTAAGATCCTTTGGATTTATGCTGGTTGGAAGTCTCGCAAGTGTAACCGGAAGTTTCAAGGCGACATTTATTGGATTGATCATCTGTTCCGCAATTGGCGCTGTATTATTTGCACTGTGTTCAAATAAACCACTGGGAAGAACAGAATTATACGATCAGTCTGAACATATTGCGGAGTAAAAAATGAGTAGTTATCAACAAACAAAAACAAGCGGGCCGGGGATGCTGGCGACCATGGCGATGCTGAGCCTTACGTTGATGGGCCTTGGTTCCAATGCCATCACACCGGCACTGGCCACGCTGGCGGCACAATTCCCCAATGAGGATGTTTCGTTTATACAGACGGTAGCCACTTTGAGCATGATGGCAGGTTCGCTGATCGCCGGAGCGGTGATGGGAAAGAAAATTAAGACAAAAACACTGGCAATACTGGGAAGTATCTTGTGTCTGATTTTTGGAATTCTGCCTGTCTTTATGAACAGTTATGCATTGATTCTGGTGGTACGCCTTGTATTTGGATTTGCAATGGGATTAATCGCACCGCTTGGAAACGCACTGATCATGATACATTTTCAGGGAAATAAGCGTGCAACGCTGATCGGTGTAGGCACCTTTGCGATGAATATCGGTGGAATCGCATTTCAGATGCTTGCAGGCGTGTTGGCTGACATTTCCTGGAATCTGGCATTTTTGGGACATATTTTCTTTGCAATTGCAGTGATCATGTCATTTTTCCTGCCGGATGAAGAACTGGAAGTAGTCAGAAATACAGATAACAAAATGCAGTCGAAAGAGAAATTAAATGTACGGACAGTATTACTGATCGGAATATTGATGATGGTTTTTCAGGCATGTAACCTGAGTGTTATGATGAATGCGTCTACATTGTATGAAGTCAGAAATGCAGGTGGAGCAACCGTTGCAGCGATGGCACTTACTGCATTTTCCGTGACAGGAATGTTTGCAGGGTTGCTGTTTGGTGTATTGTTCAAACGCATAAAGCGTGCAATGTTTTTACTGGCTTTCGGATGTGTGGCACTTGGAGCAGGAATCATTTTTGTAGGTCAGACCGCAGTTCTTATGGGAATCGGATATGGATTGATCGGAATCGGATTTAACTGGCAGTTTGCAGCGTTTACGGAATGGGTTGGAATAGCAACACCACCATCAACCATTGGAACCGGTACATCAATTATTTTAGCCTTTATGAATCTGGGTGGATTTGTAAGTTCTTTTTGGATGATTCTGCTTGGATATGATCTTACAAAAATATTATTATCAGACGTGATTTTGTGTAGTATATTTGCAATTGGGCTGTTTTTGGTCAATCCATTTAAGAGTGGAGTAAAACAATCCAAGATCAATTGCACATAGAAAAATTGAGAATGTACGTAAAAACCGTAAGGGAAGTTTTGAGATTTCCCTTGCGGTTTTTATAAATAATAAAACAATATCAGAAAGCTTTTACAGGAGCGGTGCCATATAAAGAGGGAGAAATAGAATGCCATCTTCTTCTTTAACATCATTTGGATGTAATACATAAGATATATTGGTTTCTTCCGCATATTTTTTTCGAAATTTACGAAGAGATGTAAGGGTATAATTTTTACTGGATTTTACTTCAATTGGTGAAATATTGTGCCGATTACTGATTTTGCTTTTGGCAATCAAAAAATCAATTTCCATACGGGAATCAGCATCTGTCCGGGATGTATTGGAATAAAAATAAAGTTTGTGTCCATTTGCAGTAAGCATTTGTGCAACAATATTTTCGATGATCATACCCTTATTTACTTCTAATTTATCAAAAAGAAGTTTTTTATAAATTTCTTCACTTACGAGACCGTTTTCATCAAATGCATGACTGATTAGTAAACCGGTATCGGCCATATAACATTTTAATGTCAGGCGGTCCATATTGAGCTTCAGACCGATATTAGGCGCAGTAGAGTTATAACAGGTATTAATGATCATGGCATCATCCAGCCAAAACAAAGCGTCTTCGTAATCGCGAAAACGAGCATCTTTTTTCAAAGAAGAAAGTTTGAATTTTTTTTCGTGCTTTTGCAGTTGAGCAGGAATTTCATCAAAAATATTTTCAACTTTCATCTCATAACCGGCTGCATGTTTCACGATGTCAGCACGGTATAAGGTAAGAATATTTCTCTTTATCTGATCCACACGATCAAAATTCTTTGTGTCAATATACTCCTGAACAGCCTGAGGCATACCGCCAACAATCAGATATTGCCGGAAATAGTCCATTGCTTTACGATGCATAGCCTGTCCGAGTGGCCTTTTTGCAAGGAAACATGTTCGGATTAGATCCATAAGTGTTTCATTTCCCATAGCCCAGAGAAATTCTTCAAAATCCATAGGATGCATTTTTATGTGTTGTTCCTCCGAAGGAATAACAATATCCTGAACATTTTTTTTGATGGACATTAAAGATCCGGTTTCTATATAATCATAACGACCGTCTGCAACCAGATATTTGATAGCAGCGCGTGCGCGTGGAAAGAGCTGGACCTCGTCAAAAATAATCAAAGATTCATGTTCGTATAGTTTTACATTATAATAAGCAGACAGATACATGAATAATGTGTCAAGATCATTTAAATAATTATGGAACAGGTCTTTTATCTCATTATTTGTCTGGTTAAAGTCGATTAGAATATAGGATTTATATTCTGCTTTTGCAAACTGTTCTGCAATAAAACTTTTTCCAACACGTCTTGCACCGTCAATGAGCAGAGCTGTTTTTCCTGCATAGTCATGTTTCCAAGATTGCAATTGGTGATAGATTTTTCGCTTCATACAGTGTCCCTTTCTTTGAAATAAATATACTCCAATAGTATTTTACACGTTTTCAAGATTTTTATGAACAAATTATAACACGTTTTCAAGATTTTTTCTTACTATATTTTACACGTTTTCAAGATTTTTGTGCTATTTTTCACGAAAATATGCAGTTTTTGAGAAATTTGGCATTCTTAAATTTGAAAAATACAGTCTGATGAGATACCGTGTGCACCAGCACAAAAAAGATTGTGCAAAGAGAAATTGAAATCGTTTTAGCAAATGCGTATAATCAACCGTAAATTAAGGAACAACCTTTTCACAGGAAACTTTAAAGCGGCAAAGAAGTCACAAAGAAAACTTCTCTGCCGCCTTTTCTGTATCAGAAACTATAGAAGCTTCTGATACAGAAAAATGCCTTTCAGGCAAAACAATGCACACTCGCACCAGAGGAAGTAATTGCTTCGCAATGGTGCTCGGCGCAGACAAGAAAGATGTGCTATTCAAGTAGTGATTGTGAAAAATATTTTTAGCACACTTTCGTGATCTTATATTTTTAGAAACCGGAGGTAACACCTATGCAGGAAATGAAAAATAAAGCGTTAATGAATGATGATATTCAGATTAAGATCAACCACGTTGGTATGACTTTCAAAGATAATCAGGGCAACGACGTGCAGGCATTAAAGGATGTGAACCTTGACATTAAAAAAGGTGAATTTATTTCCCTGCTTGGTCCGTCCGGCTGTGGAAAAACCACATTGCTCCGCATTATTGCAGATTTGCAGGAGCCAACCACCGGAACCGTCAGAATTAATGGCATGACACCGAGAGAGGTTCGGCTGCAGCAGAAATTTGGAATTGTATTCCAGAGTCCGGTATTACTGGACTGGCGGACGGTTCGAAAAAATATCGAACTACCGTTGGAAATCATGGATTACGATCCAAAAAAACTTCCGGCAAGATCACAGGAAATGCTGGATCTCGTAGGACTTTCCAAATTTGCAGATCATTATCCGAAACAGTTATCCGGTGGTATGCAGCAGAGAGTCGGAATCGCGAGAGCCCTTGGTATGGAGCCGGAGCTTCTGCTGATGGATGAACCGTTCTCAGCACTGGATGAATTTACAAAAGAAAAATTACATATGGATCTGCTTGATATCTGGTCCAAGACAAATAAAACAATTATTTTTGTCACACATAACATTCAGGAAGCAGTACTTTTATCCGACCGGATCTGTGTACTGTCTCCACATCCGGGACGTTTATCCGCAGTCATTGATGTGGATATTGACCGGCCGAGACGGCTGGAAGACCGCGATACGATGCATTTCGCAGAACTGGTATCAAAAGTAAGAAACAGCTTCGAGGGAGGCAGCTTATGAAAACGAAAACTCATCCTAAATTAACAGATAAAAAATGGATGCCGACACTGGTATGGATCCTCTGTATTGTAGCCATATGGGAGATCATGGCCTGTGTCGTAGCCACAACAAAGCGAACACCGGAAAACATTCTTCCGCATATTTACCAGATCTTGTATTCCTTAATCTCAACAAAAAAGGTAACTGGTACACAGACAGCGCTTCAGGTTGTGGCACTTGCATCCGTACAGACACTGCTTCGTGCAGCGGTTGGATTCCTCATCGGAATGGCAGCCGGATTTGGTCTGGCGCTTCTGATGAAACTTTCCGGAATCGTAGAAAAACTTGCATTTCCGTATCTGATGCTGATCCAGTTGATCCCGATTTTGGGCATGGCACCGATCATCCTTTCTCTGACAGGAAGCATCGGCGTTAGCCGAATCGTTATCGCAGCGATCCTTACCTTTTATCCGGTGGCAGCCAATACATTGGCAGGTTTGAAATCTGTACAGCAGGAAAAATATGAACTGATGTATTCTTACGCGGCGAACCGCAGAACAATATACAAAAAAGTACTGATTCCATCCTGTATCCCGTATTTTTTCACCGGATTGAAAATTGCAGCACCGATGGCAATCACAGCATCCATCCTGGTAGATACGCTGCAGGGTGATGGCGGACTTGGCTGTATGTTATCACAGTCCCTGAAACATGCAATGTCCATTTATGTATTCTGGGATATCGTTCTTGTCAGCGCTGTGATCGGTGTATTAAGTGCAAAAATCATGGGCTGGCTGGAGCTGGCAATCTCACCATTGAAACGGATTGACCGAAAAATCAAAGGAAAGGGGAACGGAAAATGATCACGAGAAAGAAAAGTCTGATTGTTCGTATGAAAGAGAGTGCACAGGCGCAGAAAGCACTTGGAATCATTTTACCGGTTCTTCTGGCACTCCTGATTTTTATCCTGTGGCAGTCACAGGTAATACATGCAATGTTGCGGACGGATGTATTTACCCTTCCGCTTCCTACCCGAATCGCAGCGATCATTCATGATAACTGGTCCGCGATACTGGTAAATATCAAGTCTACCGTGATGGTATCCGCCATCGGATTGATCGTTGGTTCTGTCATTGGTTATCTGGTGGCAGTTCTGGCAACGATAGCTCCGAAGTGGGGCGTCGCAGGTCTTCCAATCGTATCCGCATTTAACGCGATTCCAATTGTTGCGCTGGCACCAGTTATGACAAACTGGACCAAAGATGTCAGCAACCAGCCGGAAGTACGAAGCATGGTGGCAAAGATACTGGTGGTTATGATCGTCAGCATTGCATCTATGAGCATCAATGCTTACCGCGGGTTAAATGAACTGAAACCATTTGCAAAAGATATGATGGCATCCTATGCAGCCACAAAACGACAGGTATTTTTCAAATTGCAGATGCCAAACAGCGTGCCATACATATTTACCGCATTGAAAGTAAGTACTCCAAATGCCGTCATCAGCGCCATTGTAAGTGAGTACTTTGCAGAATATATCGTCGGTGTCGGACGTGAGATCCGTGAAAATATCGTACAGGCACAATATTCCACCGCGTGGGCGTACATCGTGGTTGCATGTGCCATTGGAATTGTATTTTATGCAATCCTGATGATCGTAGAAGCAATCGTAATGAAAAAATATCATTAATGTAAACGTAATGTGATTTATGAAAGAAGAAATTACATAGCACATAATAAAAGCGGTTCTGAAAGTAAATAAGTATTTGCTGGAACTGTAAAAGATAATTATGGAAGTTTCTTCCATTTTTATAAAAATCATTCACTTTGAAAGAAACAGTGATGTTTCAGGTGAGTGAAAAAAACTTCAGTTGAGGAGGAAAAAAGAGATGAAGAAAAGAATGAGAAAACTGATATCTGTAATTGGTGTGACAGCACTGGCTGTATCTTTATTTGCCGGCTGTGGTGGTTCTGATCAAAAGGGAACCTCATCCAAATCAGATAGTTCTGCATCCGCAGAAAGCACCGGAGAAGTGATGAGCAATGAAGAGATTATCAAATCTGCAGCAGAAGCAGGAACCGTTGGAAACTGGGGACTTGGAAATGAGTATGAGATTCAGGCGCTGTTGACAAAATACGGCGAGCCGACAGATTATCTGAGTCAGGATTTTACGATGGATGGTTTTGATGATGATTCTATTAAACTTGCATCCGCAATGACATACAACGAACTTGGACTTGTAAAAAATGATTATGACGGTGGTTATGACTATGGCGATACCGTTGGAACTATTGATATGAACGATGAAGGCGTGGCAATGCTGGAAGATAATATTTTCTGTACCAAGGCGTTTGCTGCACAGAATCCAAACACTGTAAAAGCATTCCTTTATGCATCCTTAAAAGGCTGGGCTTACGCAGTAGAACATCCGGAAGAGGCAGCAGAAATCTGTTACGAATATGGTTCTTCTGTATCTGCCGATCATCAGGCTTACATGGCATCTGAAGTTGCAAAACTGGTAACAACCGATACAAAAGGCGAGACAGTCAGCAGCTATGGAAATATGGATCCGGATGCAATGCAGCAGACATTGGATCTGGCAAAACAGTACGTACAGTTAGATGATTCCGCAGCAGCAGAAAAACTCCAGAACTTTACATTGGATGATGTACGTGACACATCCTTCTGGGAAGCAGTGACAGCATCTGACGGCAGTGACCTTGGAACACCGGAGAAATCCGAAGTATCCATTCAGTTAAAATGGCTCCCGGATGCACAGTTCATGGGTTATTACGTAGCACTGGACAAAGGTTATTATGATGAAGTTGGCCTGAAAGTCAACATCGTTTCCGGTGGTGGTGATATCAGTGAGACAACAGCTGTAAATAACGGAACAGTAGACTTTGGTGTGACATGGTTTACAAACCTGATTTCTGCAGATGCAGGTGGAATGGATCTGGTAGAAGTATCTCAGATCTTCCAGAGATCCGGACT
>NZ_CAKRAS010000032.1 GCF_934295145.1 uncultured Eubacterium sp.
AGGCAAGGCGGTAGACTGATTTTCGTTATCGGAGCGAGCATAGCCCGACCGCGGGAGTGTGTCTGAGCCAACAGCTGCTTTTGCTGTTGGTGAGTTCGCGGAAGCGGTCGAAGATAGGCGGCGCAGCGAAGATAGGAAATCCGTCGTGCCTGCATTGGAGTTTTTGTCACATCCTGTTCCAACTTACCCTAAACAAGAATTTTTGTGTAATCTGCTGTTTTTTTTTGAAAAATTTTGTGCGATATGATGTTGACGTACAAAACAAAAATGATTAAAATATAAATTAGTTAAGAAATGGTAGAACCAATTGAAAAATGATTATTGTTTTCCGGGAAATAAAAGTTTCGATGAAAGCTTTATTTTTTATTCTGAATGGTACTACCAAAAAAATAAAAACGAAATGGTACTACCAAAAATATGGATTTTTGATTCATTGATACATATAAATAGCAAATGTTTTATAAGGGGGAATCAAAACATGGCAGAGGTGATTTTACCTTTTGGCAAAGAAAAAATGAAGGTGTCAATTCCGGACAATCGTCTGAATGGCATTCTTGTTTCCAGAGCTCATGAGTTTCAGGCAGATAAGTCCGAAGAGGAGATCGTAAAAGATGCTTTAGCGCATCCAATCCATTCGAAAACGTTACGTGAGCTGGCAAATGGGAAAGATAATATTGTGTTGATTGCCAGTGACCATACGCGGCCGGTTCCAAGCAAAGTGATTATGCCGGGAGTCTTAGAGGAAATCAAAGCAGGCAATCCGAATGCAAAGATTACAATCCTGATTGCCACTGGTTTTCACAGACCGACCACAAGAGAAGAATTGATTTACAAATTTGGTGAAGATATTGTTAATCGTGAAGATATCACATTTGCTGTACATAAAAGCCATGAAGATACAGATATGGTAGAACTTGGCACGTTGCCATCCGGTGGAAAATTGAAAATCAACAAGATTGCAGCCGAAGCAGATTTGCTCATTTCCGAAGGATTTATCGAACCGCACTTTTTTGCAGGTTTTTCCGGAGGAAGAAAAAGTGTACTACCGGGAGTATCCAGCGCGACAACTGTTATGGCAAACCATTGTTCCGAATTTATTGCCAGCGATTATGCGAGAACCGGAGTGCTGGAAGGCAATCCAATTCATCGGGACATGATTTACGCGGCAGAAAAAGCAAAATTAGCTTTTATCATAAATGTTGTACTGGATGAAAATAAAAAAGTCATCCGTGCATATGCTGGTAATTTTAATGAAGCACATCTGAAAGGATGCCAATTCGTAGATCAGATGTCCGGTGTGGATGCGATTCCTTCAGATATCGTGATTTCTACAAACGGCGGATATCCGCTGGATCAGAATGTTTACCAGTCTGTAAAAGGTATGACAGCAGCGGAAGCAAGTTGTAATCCGGGTGGTGTGATCATTATGGTTTCCAGCTGTATTGATGGACATGGCGGACAGTCATTATATGACACTTTTGCTAGCGGTGAAGATAAAAATGTGATCATGCAGCGTTTCTTAGATACGCCGCGTGATAAAACGGTTCCGGATCAGTGGGAAGCACAGATTTTGTGCAGAGTGCTGATGCATCACAAAGTTATCATGGTAACACAGGCACCGAAGCAGCTGGTCAATGATATGCAGATGGATTATGCAGAAAGCATAGATGAAGCAATCCACATGGCAGATGCATATCTGAGTAAAACGGACAGTAAGATCACTGTGATTCCGGATGGAGTTTCCGTGATTGTAAGAAGAAAATGATATTTATGCTACTGACAGAATGTGAAAAACAATCTGATAAAAACAGAAATTAGCAGTCAGTGATTTGATAAAATAAGACAATTTTCTATATTTTGAACATAGAAATCGCGAAGTGATTGTGTTCAAAATACGGGATAAGATAAAAATTTTGAGAAATGTGTAAAAGGAGGATTTGGATGATGGCAGATTACAGCTACAACCAAGTGACACCGGAACTCATTGATGAGTTCAAAAAAATTGTTCCGGGCAAGGTATTCACTGGTGATGAGATCAATGCAGATTACTCTCACGATGAAATGCCAATTTACGGAAAAGGAGCACCGACCGTATTGATCGAGGCAACCACAACGGAGGATATTTCGGCAATCGTGAAGCTGTGTTATGAAAACAGCGTTCCGGTTATTCCGCGAGGTGCAGGAACTGGATTGACTGGTGCAGCAGTTGCACTGCATGGCGGTGTCATGATTGACATGTCCAAGATGAATAAAATTCTGGAGTATGATAAAGAGAATTTTGTGGTTCGTGTGGAGGCAGGTGTTCTGTTAAACGACCTTGCTGAGGATGCACAAAAACAGGGACTCTTATATCCACCAGATCCAGGTGAGAAATTTGCAACACTTGGCGGAAACGTATCCACAAATGCAGGTGGTATGAGAGCCGTAAAATACGGATGTACAAGAGATTATGTCAGAGCAATGACCGTTGTACTTCCAACTGGTGAGATTGTAAAACTTGGTGCAACCGTATCAAAGACTTCTACGGGATACAGTCTCTTAAACCTGATGATCGGTTCCGAGGGAACCTTAGGTATCATCACTGAGCTGACATTAAAGCTGATTCCGGCACCGAAGGAAACCATCAGCCTGATCATCCCGTATGAGAACCTGGAAGACTGTATTGCAACTGTTCCAAAATTTTTCATGGAGCATTTACAGCCACAGGCGATTGAATTTATGGAAAAAGAAATCGTTCTTGCTTCCGAGCGTTATCTTGGAAAGAGCGTATTTCCACAGCAGTTAGAGGGTGTGGATATCGGAGCTTATCTCCTTGTGACATTTGATGGAGATGATATGGAATCTCTGGAGGAGATTACCGAGAAAGCAGCAGAGGTTGTTCTCGAGGCAGGTGCCATCGACGTATTAGTCGCTGATACACCAGCGAAGAAAAAAGATGCCTGGGCAGCAAGAAGTTCCTTCCTGGAAGCAATTGAAGCAGAGACAAGACTGCTGGATGAGTGCGATGTCGTTGTTCCGGTAAATCAGATTGCACCGTATCTGACTTTCGTAAAATCACTGGAAGAAAAATACGATTTTACTATCAAGAGCTTTGGTCATGCAGGTGATGGAAACTTACATATTTATGCATGTGCAAATGATATGGATGAGGCTGAATTTAAAAAACAGGTTGCTGATTTCATGGATATTATTTATAAAAAAGCAGCAGAGTGCGGCGGACTGATTTCCGGCGAGCACGGAATCGGTTATGGAAAAATGGATTATCTGGCAGCTTTTGCAGGTGAGACAAGCATGCGTCTGATGAAAGGCATCAAAGAAGTATTTGATCCGAAGATGATTTTAAATCCAGGTAAGATTTGCTATAAGTTATAAACCGAGCTGGTTTTGCGAGGGATACTTCTTGAAAGAATTTCAAGAAGTAATGTAGAAATAATAGCACAGTTATATAGAAATAAGTTACGTTTATTTTGAAGGAGGAAAAGGTAATGGCATATTTAATTTCTGAAGAAGCACAGGATCTGTTACAGGACGTAAAAAATTTCTGCGACAAAGAAGTTGTAGAGCAGTGTAAAGAGTATGATGTATCCGGCGAATGGCCGAAAGAGATTTACGATAAAGCAATCGAGCAGGGCTATCAGGCACTGGAAGTTCCGGAGGAGTTTGGTGGCCCGGGTTTATCAAGAGTGGATGTGGCAGCTCTCATCGAGCAGATGGCAATTGCGGATGCTGGATTTGCAACTACCATTTCCGCCAGCGGACTTGGTATGAAACCGGTACTGATCGCAGGAAGTAAAGAGTTAAAACAGCGTGCATGTGATATGATCCTGGAAGGCGGTTTCGGTGCGTTCTGTCTGACTGAGCCGGGAGCAGGTTCTGATGCAGGTGCAGGCAAAACAACTGCTGTCAAAGATGGTGATGAGTATGTATTAAACGGAAGAAAATGCTTTATTACAAATGGCGGCATCGCTTCTTTCTACTGTGTAACAGCCATGACAGACAAGACAAAAGGAGTCAAAGGAATGTCTATGTTCTTTGTTGAAAAAGGAACTCCGGGCTTAAGCACAGGAAAAGAAGAAAATAAGATGGGTATCCGTACTTCCAACACCTGTGATGTTGTTCTTGAGGATGTCAGAATTCCGGCTTCCAACCTGATCGGTGAGGAAGGAAAAGGTTTCAATATCGCAATGCAGACACTGGATCAGGCTCGTACCTGGATGGGATGCGTTGCAACTGGTATTGCACAGAGAGGTATCAACGAGGCCATCGCTTACGGCAAAGAGCGTGTACAGTTTGGTAAACCTATCATCAAAAATCAGGCGCTGAAATTCAAAGTAGCAGATATGGAGATTAAGACAGAAACCGCACGCCAGATGGTAGCACATGCCCTGACAAAGATGGATCTGGGTCTTCCATATACAAAAGAATCCGCAATCGCAAAATGCTATGCTTCCGATATCGCTATGGAAGTTGCTTCTGAGGCAATTCAGATGTTTGGCGGATATGGCTACAGCCGTGAGTACCCGGTAGAGAAACTGTTGAGAGATGCAAAAATCTTCCAGATTTTTGAGGGAACAAACGAGGTACAGAGAATCGTTATCTCAAACAGTATCATTGGTAAGTAAGCTATCCCTTATCTAACAATATATGTATTCCGCTGATTGAGACCAGGTGTGGACGGATTCTTGTGTTACAGATGATGAGGAACATGCTTGTATCATCGGCGGAATACAGACAAAAAAATATGCAGGAGAAATCATTATGGAAATATTAGTTTGCATCAAACAGGTTCCGGATGATTCTGTGGAGATTTCACTGGATGAAACCACAGGAAAACCGGCACTGGACGGGGTGACACCTGTCGTAAATGCATTTGATACATATGCAGAAGAAATGGCGGTACGTCTGAAAGAAGCCATTGGTGAGAGTGAAGTTACTGTTGTATCCATTGGAGATGACAGTGTAAAAAATTCTTTGAAAAACTGTCTTGCAGTTGGTGCTGACCATGCATACCTCGTAAAATATGATGAGGCTGAGAAATTAGACGGTGCAGCAGTTGCAAAACTTCTTGCAAAAGCAAAATCTGACATTGAGGCTGCAGAAGGAAAGACATTTGATCTTGTCTTTTGTGGAAAGGAATCTACTGACTATGCGGCAAGTCAGACCGGTTTACTGTTGGCAGCACAGTTAAATGTTCCGGCAGTTACCAATGTGGTAGCCGTAGAAGCAGCAGATGGAAAAGCAGTCATTAAACAGGAGACAGAGACCGGATACAATGAGATCGAAGCTTCCCTGCCATGTGTTGTGACTATTCAGAAGCCAAATTACGATCCGCGTTACCCGACCATCAAGAGCAAGATGGCAGCCAGAAAGAAACCAATCGGAGAGCTTGAGACCGGGGATGTTCCGGCAAGTTCCATGGAAGTAGTAAAAGTATATGCGCCTGCAAAACGTCAGGCCGGTGTAAAAATCAAGGCAGAATCCCCGGAAGAAGCTGTTGCTGAGGCAATGAAGCTGATCGCGGATGCCAAGGTATTGTAGGAGGTCGTGGAAATGAGTCTGGCAGAAGGAAAAAATATTTTAGTTTATGTTGAGACAGTCCAGGGTGCTCCGGTAGGACCTGCCCTTGAGATTCTGGCAAAAGCAAAAGAGCTTGCAACTGCAAAAGGCGAAGAAGTGATCGCAGCCATTCTTGCAGAAGAGCCGGAAGAAGCTGCAAAAACAGCCATTGAAGCCGGTGCAGATCAGGCAGTAACTGTAAAAACAGCAGAAAGCAGACCGGAAGTGCGGGCAGCAATGCTTGCAAAACTGGTTGAAAAATATACACCGTCTCTGGTGCTGGCAGCAGCAACCCAGGAGGGCAAAGATGTCACTCCGCTGCTTGCACAGAAATTCGAGGCAGGTTGTGCCGTTGATGTCATGAATATCGTGGCAGACGGTGAACAGTATGTATTTACCTGCCCGGTATATGGTGGAAACATCTTAAATGATGTTGTATTGCATACCCGGCCGGCAGTAGCCACCGTTCGCGGAGGCTCTTTTTCCAAATCTCTTGAGGCGGGAAAAGCCGGCAAAATTATAGAAGAAACAGTAGAAATCGCAGAAGAGTCTGTATTTACAAAGATTGCCAACGTGGTAAAAGAAATCAGTGAGGCAGTAAACCTGGAAGATGCAGATGTCATCGTAACCGGCGGCCGTGGCATGGGCAGCAAAGAGAATTTTGCGCTGGTTCAGGAACTGGCTGATGTCTGCGGCGGTGTCGTAGGTGCCACCAGACCGGCGATTGAAGAAGAGTGGGTTGGACGTTCCCATCAGGTTGGACAGTCCGGCAAGATCGTTGCACCGAAGCTTTATATTGCCTGCGGTGTATCCGGTGCCACACAGCACGTATCCGGTATGATCGGATCTGGCTATATCATCGCCATTAATAAAGATGAAGATGCTCCGATTTTTGATGTGGCAGATGTTGGAATCGTTGGCGATGCCATGAAAGTACTGCCGCTATTGATTGAAGAAATCAAAAAAATCAAAGAAGCATAAAAAACAAAAATTTACTTAATCCTTTTTCTTTTAAAATGTTAATCCAAATCCATTTTTATACACATTTTAAAATGATTCCCCCAAGAATCACGAGAAAAGCCGGTGTTCCAGTTACGGAATACCGGCTTTTTGTTCTTTGATAGGAAATTACGATGAATTTCCTATCAAACAAAAGCACTTCGTGCAAACGATGCGCACTCGCACGAGAAGAGATTCTTGCTTTGCAAGCGTGCTCGGCGCGGGCAAGAAAGATGTGCTATTGATAATTTTAAACGCGTAAGTGTGTGATAGCACACTTTCTTGTATTTTCGCATATCCTTTTACGGGTTTGTATTTTTCACTGAAATCAGTTAGAATAGAACTGACAAGAAACATAGAAATGGAACAGAACGAGTATGAATTTATTATCATTAGAAAATATTACAAAAGCATATACCGAGAGGATGTTACTTGACAAGGCATCTTTTTTCCTGCAGGAAGGGGAAAAAGTCGGAATCATCGGTATCAACGGAACCGGAAAGTCCACGCTTTTAAAAATGGCAGCGGGACTGGAAGAACCGGATGAGGGAAGCTGCACGAAAGCCAACCATGTGGTGATCCGTTTTCTGCCACAGACGCCGGAATTTGATGACACTTGTACTGTATGGGAACATGTGGAGAAGAAGATGTCCGAGAGTACACAGTGGGATATGGAAGGAGAAGCAAAAAGTATGCTTCAGACGCTTGGCATTGTTCGTCTGGATCAGAAGATATCGGAGCTTTCCGGTGGTCAGCGAAAACGTCTGGCTCTGGCGGAGATTCTGATGCAGCCGTGCGACATTCTGGTGCTGGATGAGCCGACGAACCATTTGGATCATGCCATGGCAGCCTGGCTGGAGGATTATCTGAAACGCTGGCGTGGCAGTCTGATCATGGTAACCCATGACCGTTATTTTCTGGACAGCGTGTCCAACCGGATCGTTGAGATTGACAAAGGAAAAATCTACAGTTACGATACAAATTATTCCGGATTTCTGGAGTTAAAGGCTCAGAGAGAGGAGATGGAAGCGGCAACCGAGCGAAAACGCCAGTCAATCCTGCGGGTAGAATTAGAGTGGGTAAAACGTGGTGCAAGAGCCCGTTCCACGAAGCAGAAAGCCCGTCTGGAGCGTTACGAGGAGATGAAAAACCAGCATGGTCCTCAGAGTGATGGTCAGGTGGCCATGAGTTCCATCACAACCCGTATGGGAAATACGACCATTGAAATTGATGGTATCAGCAAGTCTTATGGAAACCACATGTTTATCCGTGATTTTTCATACATATTTTTGAAAAATGACCGTGTGGGATTCGTGGGAACCAATGGATGTGGCAAGACAACGTTGATGAAAATGCTGGCTGGCAGAGAAGAACCGGACAGCGGAACCATCAAAGTGGGGCAGACCATTAAAATTGGTTATTATTCACAGGAAATTGAGACCAGCAAAGAAGCCGGAATTGCTTACATGGATCCGAACATGCGTGTGATCGATTACATCCGTGAGACGGCAGAATTTGTCCGGACAGAAGACGGACTGATCAGTGCTTCTGCCATGCTGGAGCGGTTTTTATTCCCGCCACAGGCACAATATAGCTTCATCGGGAAACTTTCCGGTGGTGAGCGCAGACGTCTGAATCTGCTTCGAGTATTAATGGAGTCACCAAATGTATTGATCCTGGATGAGCCGACCAATGATCTGGATATTTCTACGTTGACAATTTTGGAAGATTATCTGGATCACTATCAGGGCATCGTGATCATCGTGTCCCATGACCGTTATTTTCTGGATCGTACGGTCAACCGTATTTTTGCCTTTGAGGATGGCGGCGTGTTAAAACAATATGAGGGCGGTTATACCGATTATGCGCTGAAAGCAGGAGAGGCAGCACAGTGCAATCTGTCCGTGCAGGACGGAATCATAACTTCCGGTTCCAATGCCGCTTCTGCGGCAAATACAGATGCATCTGCTGAGGAAAGTGCTGAAGCCGGTGGTCGTGCAGCCTATGACAATTACCGTGCAAACCGGGAACGCAAGCTGAAGTTTTCCTACAAAGAAAAAATGGAGTATGAGACCATTGAGCAGGATATTTTAGATCTGGAAGAGAAGCTGGAAAGACTGGATGATGAAATGGCAGCCAATGCCACCAATTCCAAACGTTTGTCAGAACTGGCAGCGGAGCGGGAACAGACCGAAGCAGATCTGGAACATAAAATGGAACGTTGGGAATATCTGGAAGAACTGGCAGAAAAAATCAATGCGCAAAATGAAAATTAGTATAGGTAATAGGTGTAGAAAGCAGGTGTAGGTTATGAAACAGAAAGTAAAGTATAAGGGAATCATGTTTATCATATTGTCGGCGCTTTGCTTTGCGTTTATGAATATGTTTGTACGAATGGCGGGGGATCTGCCTGCGGTACAGAAAAGTTTTTTCCGAAATCTGGTGGCGTTTATCATTGCGCTGGCGATGATGGTGCGTCAGAAAGAAACGTTTCAGGTGGAAAAAGGAAACTGGAAGTTTATGTTTCTGAGAGCAATTTTTGGAACGTTAGGAATTTTGTGTAATTTCTATGCAGTGGATCACCTGGTGCTCTCCGATGCTTCCATGCTGAATAAAATGTCACCTTTTTTTGTTATTTTATTTTCCTTCTTGATCTTAAAAGAAAAACTGACACCGATCCAGGTGACAGCGGTGTGCGGTGCCTTTATCGGAAGTCTGTTTATCATTAAACCGACATTCCTAAATATGAACCTGATGCCGTCACTGATCGGACTTTGCGGCGGATTGTGCGCGGGGATTGCGTATACGATGGTGCGAGTCCTTGGACAGCGGGGACAAAAAGGTGTATCCGTAGTATTGTTTTTCTCCGGATTTTCCTGCTTAGTCACCTTACCGTACTTATTGTTAAATTACCATACAATGACTATGTGGCAGGGAATTGTTCTGCTGGGCGCAGGAGTGGCTGCGGCAGGCGGACAGTTTGCTATCACAGCGGCTTACTATCATGCACCGGCGAGAGAAATCTCTGTTTATGATTATTCCCAGATCATATTTTCCGCAATCATCGGATTCGTGCTGTTCCATCAGATTCCGGATCGGTTCAGCGTGCTGGGATATGTGATCATCATTGGAATGGCAGTTTGGATGTTCTTTTATAATCAGCGCCACGATGCAGCAGAAGTAAAGTGATAACTTGGAGGTTTTATGCTTACATTTGGAATAGACTGGGATGATGTGATTTCTCCCTTAAATGATTGCGCCATAGAACTGGCGAATCAGGAATATCAGTTTGACCCGCCGCTGACGTTGGAAGATATCAATTCCTGGGAAAATACCGGGCGGGCATCGGTGATAAAAAAATACTATAACGATCCGCGGCTGTATGATATGCAGCGGGTATCCGATGAGGCAAAAGCCTTTATCCGGAAATTACAGACAAAGGGAATTGTTTATATTGTGACTGCCATATATCCGCAGTTTATGTCAAGACGAGTGGAGCAGATTAAGACAGCATTTCCGGATTTTCCAGATGAAAATATTATTATGGGATTTCAGAAATCTGTTGTTCAGGTGGACATTACGCTGGATGACGGACCGCGGAATATTTTAAAGAGCAGTGCACGGTTTCCGGTGCTGATGCGGCGGCCATGGAACCGGGAACTGACGGGACTTCTGGCGGTGCACAATTACGAAGAATTTTTTCAGTTGCTGGATCAGATCAAATCGTCCATGATCGAAGACCGGGTAGAACCGAAGGCACCCTGTGTGGTAGCTTTGGTTGGACCAAGTGGTTCCAACAAAAACGCGATTACGCGCAGCCTCTGTGAATCCGGTCATTTTACTGTACCGAAGGCTTATACCACAAAAACAGTATCTGACAGCATCCATACAACGATCACGGAAGAAGAATTTATCCGCGATAGTGCAGAATTTATTGAAACCACCCGTTATGCAGGCTACGCCTATGGCACAAAATGGAAAGATATTACATCATTAATGAATGGGGACAAATATATAGTCATGCCGATGGACTTAAGTGGTGCCATTGCCATGAAACGGCATTATCCGACGGTGATCATATTTTGTAAATGCAAAAGGGAGCAGATGATCGAGAGCATTCTCGAAAAAGATATGGATAATCACGAGAAAATGTTGCGCCTTGTTTCATTGGAAAACGAACTTAAAAATGCGGCTTTATGTGATTATGTGGTTCATACCGGCCGCGAAGACGCGGTGGAACGGATCCTTTCCATCTGCGGATAAAAATTTAAATATTTTAAAGACGAAATCGGAGAAGGTTTCCTCGTTCGCTAGACGTTCACTTCCCTCACTTCACGGCGGTTTCATCGCGCTCGTTCTCGGCTCCTATAAAAGCTGGTCGCCTTCCACTCGCGCAAAACCTTGTGAAGATCGGTCGTTCGCTTAATCGCTCGCGAGTAAACCTTCTCCGATTTCGTCATTTCAACTATGAGAGCAATATATCCTAAATTTTTTGATGATGGATGTAAGAAGCAATTCAGATTTAGAATGCGGGGGATTTATGTAATATGACATAGATAATGGCATGTATCTGAAATCGCAGGACGAAGTAAGTGTTTTTTGTCGGATAAGTATATAATCAGCGGGAATGTAGAGCTGATAGAAATGATTTACGCTGCAATTAACAAAAAATAGCCTTGCAATTGAATAATTTATTAAGTGGATATTGTAAACGGAGAAAAAGAAGAATCCTGGCAGGATTCTTCTTTTTCGTATCAATTATAAAACTTATAAATTTCAGTCAATAGTCTGAAAATCCGTATAGAATAACCACAGTGCAAATACCGTGAGCGCAATCCCAACTCCCGCAAAAACCGGGAAGCTGAGTGTCAGCGTCAGTTCGATCAGACCGGAAAACAGGCATCCGATAATATTAAATACAATATGAACCGGAATGGAATACTTGATTCCGCGTCCCCGATGACAGATCCATCCAAGGAAAAGTCCCATAGCAAACGCATAAATGCCCTGCACCAGATTCAAATGCACAAATCCAAACAGTGCCGCCTGCAATATATTTGCAAACCAGAACGGTATCGCATGTCTTGCAAATCGAAAGACAAGTCCGCGAAAAACAAGTTCTTCCACGAGCGGAGCCAGCAGAACGGAGTATACAAGCAGCATCACAGACAGATTATCATAGCCTTGGGCGGACATCTGCTCATTATATTTGCTGATCAGCTCTGGCCTAAGAACGCCAAGGGCATCTGTGAGCAACGTAGTCACATACTGTAATCCAATGCCAAGACAGATAATGGAAACAATCGTATGGAAACTATATCCTCCCGGCTGTTTTCTTGGCCGGTTACGAAATGGCTGTACAAAAACACGGTAATACCACAGACCAAATACAAAAAGGGCCAGTATGGCATAGACAATATTCAGTGTCTGTACATATTCCAGGTTGTTTGTAAGTCCGGTCAGCCCGGAAAGAAGATCACTTCCGTTTTCGGATGATTTCCACATAAAATATGCCATGGTTGGAATGGCGGCAACAATTTGCAGAATAAAAACCATCACAACCGGAAACAGACTTTTTATAAAGTATCCAAATTTTTTCATAATAATATCCAAATCCTCTCTGATATCTATATGCGAAAAGATATCGTTCTGATTTATCTTATAGAACCCATTTGGGTTTGTCCATAGTTTCCTCCTAATATTAATGAAATCGTAACAAATGTGTCTTTCGCGGAAGGGCAGAATGTGGTAAGATGGTAACCAGACGAGAGAACAAATGTTTTGCGATAGATATAGGAAATAGAAAGAGGAAATATATGGCATTTGCACATTTACATGTCCATACAGAATACAGTCTGCTGGACGGTTCCAATAAAATTACAGAGTATGTCAGCCGGATGAAAGAACTGGGAATGACAGCCGGTGCGATCACCGACCATGGTGTGATGTACGGCGTGATCGATTTTTACCGGGCAGCAAGGAAAGAGGGCATCAACCCGATTCTTGGCTGCGAGGTGTACGTGGCTCCGGGTTCCAGGTTTGACCGGGAGCAGATCAAAGGGGAGGATCGCTATTACCATCTGGTGCTGCTGGCTGAGAATAACACCGGTTACGCGAATCTGATGAAAATTGTATCCAAGGGTTTTGTGGACGGTTATTATTACAAACCCCGTGTGGATATGGAAGTTCTGGAAACTTACCACGAGGGTATTATCGCATTGTCTGCCTGCCTGGCGGGAGAAGTACAGCGTTATCTGACCCGTGGCATGTACGAAGAAGCCAAAGCGATTGCTTTAAAATATGAAAAATGTTTCGGAAAAGGAAATTTTTTCCTGGAGTTACAGGATCATGGAATCCCGGAGCAGGCGCAGGTAAACCAGCAGCTGCTTCGCATGCATCAGGAACTTGGCATTGATCTGGTGGCTACCAATGACGTGCATTATACTTATGAAAACGATGCGGAGCCGCATGATATACTGCTTTGTCTGCAGACCGGTAAAAAACTGAGTGATGAGAACCGTATGCGCTACGAGGGTGGCCAGTATTATGTAAAATCCGAGGAAGAGATGCGGGCACTGTTTCCATATGCGCTGGAGGCGGTGGAAAATACGCAGAAAATCGCGGACCGCTGTCATGTGGAGATTGAATTTGGCGTGACGAAACTGCCGAGATTTGATGTGCCGGACGGCTATACTTCCTGGGAATATCTGAATAAATTATGCTACGAAGGTTTGGAGGAACGTTATTCACCGGAGCGGGTACAGGAGTTGAAACCGCGTCTGGAATATGAGTTGTCTGTCATTCAGAAAATGGGATACGTGGATTATTTCCTGATCGTCTGGGATTTCATTCATTTTGCCAGAGAGAATGACATCATGGTCGGACCGGGACGAGGAAGCGCAGCAGGAAGCCTGGTTTCCTATACTCTTGGTATTACGAAGCTGGATCCGATCCGCTACAGTCTGCTGTTTGAGCGATTCCTGAATCCGGAACGAGTATCCATGCCTGATATTGACGTGGATTTCTGTTACGAGAGACGTCAGGAAGTTATTGACTATGTTGTTCGCAAATACGGCAAAGACCGTGTGGTACAGATCGTAACCTTTGGTACTATGGCGGCAAAAGGTGTCATCCGCGATGTGGGCCGTGTCATGGATCTTCCCTATGCGATGTGCGACAGTATTGCAAAAATGATTCCAAATGAACTTGGAATCACCATTAGCAAGGCTTTGAAAATGAACCCGGAATTGCGTGGTTTATATGAATCAGATCCGCAGGTAACGAAGCTGATCGACATGTCACTGCGTCTGGAAGGTCTTCCGCGGCATACTTCCATGCATGCAGCCGGTGTCGTGATCAGTCAGAAGTCTGTGGATGAATATGTGCCGTTATCCAGAGGCTCCGATGGTTCTGTGACCACACAGTTTACCATGACTACGCTGGAAGAACTTGGCTTGTTAAAAATGGATTTTCTGGGATTGCGCACGTTGACGGTTATTCAGGATGCAGTAAAAAATGTGACACGCTCCATTGGCAAAGAGTTGGATATGGATCATATTGATTATAATGATCCGGATGTGCTCAATTCTATTGGAACTGGCCGCACCGAAGGGGTGTTCCAGCTGGAGAGTGCTGGTATGAAGAACTTTATGAAAGAGTTAAAACCGCAGAGCCTGGAGGATATTATTGCAGGAATTTCCTTGTATCGTCCGGGTCCGATGGACTTTATTCCGGCATATATCCGAGGAAAAAATAACCCGGATTCTATTATGTACGATTGTCCACAGCTGGAGCCGATCCTTGCGCCGACCTATGGCTGTATCGTGTATCAGGAGCAGGTTATGCAGATCGTGCGTGACCTGGCGGGATATACGCTCGGACGAAGCGATCTGGTGCGCCGTGCCATGTCAAAGAAAAAAGCGGACGTTATGGCGAGAGAACGTCAGAATTTTGTATACGGAAATGAAGAAGAGGGGGTTCCGGGCTGCATTGTCAACGGTATTCCTGAGGCGGTAGCCAACAAGATTTATGATGAAATGACGGATTTTGCAAAGTATGCGTTTAATAAATCGCATGCAGCAGCATATGCAGTTGTTTCCTATCAGACTGCGTATCTGAAATATTATTATCCGGTAGAATTTATGGCCGCATTGATGACTTCGGTAATTGATAACTCCACAAAAGTGGCAGAATATATTCAGGTGTGCCGCCAGATGGGCATTGCAGTACTTCCGCCAAACGTGAACGATGGATATGCAGGTTTTTCTGTGTCCGGCAAAGACATCCGTTATGGATTGTCTGCTATCAAGAGTATCGGCCGTCCGGTGATCGATGCACTGGTGCAGGAGCGTGAGGAGAATGGAAAATTCAAATCGCTGAAGGATTTCATTGAGCGGATGACTGGTAAGGAGATGAACCGCCGTGCGGTAGAAAACTTCATCAAGGGAGGTGCTTTTGACGGCCTTGGCGGGACGCGAAAACAGTTTATGCAGGTGTATGGACGGCTGATGGATCAGATCGCAAACGACCGCAAGACGACCATGGCGGGACAGATGTCGCTGTTTGACATGGTGGCACCAGAGGAGCAGAAACAGTTTGAAATCCGGTTTCCAAATTGTGGTGAGTTTACGAAGGAAGAACTGCTTGCCATGGAAAAAGAAGTGCTCGGTATTTATGTCAGCGGACATCCACTGCAGGAGTACGAGGCAAAATGGCGGAAAAATATTACAAAGACCACCGGAGATTTTGTGTTGGATGAAGGAACCGGTCTGGCCTGTGGTGTCAATGACGGAGAAAAAGTCATGGTCGGTGGTATTATTACAGCCAAAACGGTGAAATATACAAAACAGAACAAGGCAATGGCATTTTTGACGATCGAGGATCTGTATGGCAGTATCGAGGTCATTGTTTTTCCAAAAGATTACGATCGATACCATGCACTGATGCAGGAAGAGCAGAAGGTGTTTATCCGTGGCCGTGTGTCTGCGGAGGAGGAGAAAAACGGCAAGCTGATCTGTGAAAAAATTTATGCTTTCGATGAGGCGAGACGGGAATTGTGGATTCAGTTTTCGGATAAAGAAACTTTTGAAAAGATGGAAAATGAAACTTTGGCGCTGTTATCTGGGTCAGATGGACAGGATCAGGTTGTTATTTACCTGGCAAAAGAACGAGCAATGAAAAGACTCGGCGCAAATATGACCGTTTTTGCCAACAATGAGCTTGTAAATGAATTAAATAAAAAAGTTGGTGAAAAAAATATCAAAGTTTTGGAAAAGTCCATTGAAAAAATGTAAAAAAAAGTTTAGAATAGTAACAACATGAGGAAAATGAAAATGATACAGATTTAGGAGGTTTTGTCATGGCTAAGGAAATACAGACAATTGGTGTATTAACAAGCGGTGGTGATGCACCGGGTATGAATGCAGCTATCCGTGCGGTAGTGCGTCAGGCAATCTCAAAGGGAAAAAAAGTAAAGGGTATTAGAAGAGGTTACACAGGATTAATCGCTGAGGATATCGTGGATATGGAAGCAAAAGACGTATCTGATATCATTCAGCGCGGTGGTACGATTCTTCAGACAGCTAGATGTCCGGAGTTCCGTACTGAAGAAGGACAGAAACTCGGCGCAGACATGTGCAGAAAGCATGGAATCGACGGAATCATCGTGATCGGTGGTGACGGCTCTTTCCGTGGAGCACAGAAACTGGCAGCACAGGGAATCAATACAATTGGTATCCCGGGAACCATCGATCTGGATATTTCCTGTACAGATTACACTATTGGTTTTGATACAGCCGTTAATACTGCAATGGAAGCCATTGACAAGATCCGTGATACAGCATCTTCCCATGAGCGATGCAGTATTATCGAGGTAATGGGACGTGATGCAGGATATATTGCATTATGGTGTGGACTTGCAAACGGTGCTGAGCAGGTACTGATTCCGGAGAAATATGATTTTGATGAGCAGAAGATCGTCAATAACATCATTGCAAACCGCAAACGTGGCAAGAGACATTATATCATCATCAATGCAGAGGGAATCGGACATTCTACTTCTCTGGCAAGACGTATTGAGGCTGCAACCGGAATGGAGACAAGAGCAACCATTCTCGGTCACATGCAGCGTGGTGGAAGCCCGACATGCAAAGACCGTGTGTATGCATCTACCATGGGAGCTTATGCAGTGGATCTTCTTTGTGAAGGAAAGAGCAACCGCGTCGTTGCTTACAAAGACGGTAAGTTTGTAGACTTTGATGTGGATGAGGCGCTGGCTATGGAGAAACATATTTCCGATTATCAGTTTAATGTAGGAAAGAACCTTTCTATCTAAGTTTAAGTTCACTCATCATATATATAAAAAATAGTTACAGTTCACACGCGCCATTCGCAAAACGCCCTTTCGGGCTTCTCCGTAGCGTTGCTACTGTTTTTGCTCATAAAAAGGCGCTCCCTTCATCACTATGGATCAAGGTAATTCCTCATGCAAGCATGATCATTACCTGAATCCATGTGATGAGTGAACTGTAACAAAAAATAAGAAAAAGCAGTTTGCATCTGTATGATGTAAATTGCTTTTTTTGCGCATAGCAAGTATAATGGTAAAAGTGGAGAAAATGGGGAATATCAAAAAGATGCAGACAGACAAATTTGCTTGGATGGATACAGATATTTGATATGGAAAGTTTGCGGAGCAAACACAAGAGGAAGCAGGGAACAAAGTGAGCAAATTCCGAATGTCCGTCCCATTTTTGTGTAAAAATATCTTAGAAGGAAAAATAAATGATAACAAGTACATCAAATGCACAGGTGAAAGCCTTAAGTAAACTGATAAAAAATGCCCGGACACGGCGTCAGCAGCAGTTGTATGTGGTGGAGGGAATCCGGATGTTTCGTGAGACACCAAAGGAGCGGATCGAGAAAGTGTTTGTTTCCGAATCCTTTGCAAAAGATCCGGCGCATGAAGGTCTGTTTGAGGGAACCGACTGGGAGATGCTGTCTGATTCTGTATTTGCAGCAGTATCAGATACAAAAACTCCCCAGGGCGTACTTTGCCTGGTAAAAATGAAGGAAAACCGTCTGGAAGATCTGCTGGAGAAAAAAGAAGGGATCTGGCTGGTATTGGAAAATGTGCAGGATCCGGGAAACCTTGGAACGATGTTTCGAACCGGTGAAGGTGCCGGAATTTCCGGTGTGATCATGGACAAGTGCACAGTGGATATTTACAATCCAAAGACGATCCGGTCTACCATGGGAAGTATCTTCCGGATGCCTTTTTACATTACAGAGGATCTGCATGAGACGATCCGGCAGCTGCAGGAAAAACAGGTGAGAGTCTATGCGGCACATCTTGAGGGCAGCGTCTGCTATGATGAGCCGGATTATACACATGGAACAGCATTTCTGATCGGAAACGAGGGAAACGGGCTGACGGCTGAGACAACGAAGCTTGCAGATGCTTACATCAGAATCCCTATGGGGGGGCAGCTGGAGTCCCTGAATGCGGCGATGGCAGCTGGTATTTTAATGTATGAGGCCAACAGGCAGAGAAGAGGTTAATATGTTTCGTTTATGGGCAAAAGAATTTAAAAATAACCGTATGCTGCGCGATACGACAATCTGCGATGATAGTCAGGAAACCCGCACACATAAAGTGTTTCAGGCATTAGAGGAAGTATGTTATGAGTTTGATCTTGGAAAACCGATCTGGCTGGAGAAAAACATCGAAGAATTTAAACGTCATGCAAAGGCGCGGTTTTATCAGGACAGTTTTATTGAGCAGATCGAGTTTGATTTTCTGGAGATTCAGGTGATCGAGGAGGACTAGGATGACAGACGGAGCGACACGCAGAACAGAACTGATGAAAATTTTAAAACAGGAAAGCCGTCCGTTGTCTGGAGCGGAGCTTTCCAGACAGTTTGGTGTGAGCCGTCAGGTGATCGTGCAGGACATTGCACTGCTGCGGGCTACCAATCGGAATATTTTGAGTACAAACAAAGGTTATGTGCTGTTTGACCCGGATCGTGGACAGAAATTGTGCCACAGATCTTTTGCAGTGCAGCATACCGATGAGCAGATCAGAGAGGAACTTTATGTGATCGTGGACCGTGGCGGCCGCGTCTGTGACGTGGTAGTGGAGCATGAGATTTACGGCCAGCTGAGCGCGGATCTGATCTTGAAAAACCGCATGGATGTGGATGAGTTTATCCGAAAAATGGGAGAAACATCGAACCAGCCGTTGAAAATCTTGACAGGAGACAGCCATTTTCATACGGTGGAGGCGGAATCCGAGGAGATTTTGGATGAGATCGAGGCAGAACTGCACAAAAAAGGATTTCTGAGAGAATGATCAACAATCCTTAAAAATATATAAAGAAGTGCATAATGTGACAAAAAATATACAATTATATGATATAATGAGCGAAAGAGAGCCATAGGGAGCTTGCTCACTATTGGCGAACGGCGAAATTATTGAGTGATGAAATCACGATATTAATGAACGCAAACGAGTCAACATGCTTGCATAATTGACGAGAAGTGGTTTAGGAGGTTTTTTGTTACATATGGCAGAAGATGCAGAAAGAGTGGAAAACGTCTATGACTGGCAAAGTCTGATGTTTTTATACAATGCAGCGATCAAGGAAGTCCGGACGAAACTGGATATCATGAATGACGAATTTCAGTTTATTCACCAGTATAATCCGATTGAATATATCAAATCCAGGATTAAGACGCCGAACAGCATCGCAAAGAAATTAAGCCGTCACGGGCTGGAAAATACCATGGAGAATATGGTGGAACATATCAACGATATTGCAGGGGTGCGGATTGTATGTTCTTTTACGTCGGATATTTATCGCCTGGCGGACATGATCGGAAAACAGAAAGAGTTTACGATTCTTTATATCAAGGATTACATGAAGCATCCGAAAGAGAGCGGATACCGCAGTTATCACATGCTGATCACGGTACCGATCCAGACAACGAACGGTATCAAAAATACAAAAGTAGAAATTCAGATCCGGACGATTGCCATGGATTTCTGGGCAAGTCTGGAGCACAAGATTTACTACAAATTTGAAGGAAATGCGCCGCAGTATATCAGTCAGGAATTGCGAGACTGTGCTGCAATCACATCCCAACTGGATGCAAAAATGCTTTCTCTGAATGAAGCAATCATTGCAGAAAAAGAACGCCAGCAGAGGGAAGAAGAACAATAAAATTAACATACACGCAGGAGGAAAACAATGAGTTCAATCAAGGATATCAACCTTGCTCCGTCCGGAGCACATAAAATAGACTGGGTACGCAAAAACTGCCCGCTGCTTCGCAGCCTGGAAGATGATTTTTCCAAAGAAAAACCATTTGAGGGCATCCGCATCGCACTTTCCATTCATCTGGAAGCAAAAACAGCATACCTTTGCAAGGTACTGGCTGCCGGTGGTGCAAAGATGTACATCACAGGAAGCAACCCGCTCTCCACACAGGATGACGTGGCAGCAGCGCTGGTGGCTGAGGGATTAAATGTATTTGCATGGTACAACTGCACTCCGGAAGAGTACGACCAGCATATCACAAGCGTTTTGGAGAACAACTGCAACATCATTATTGATGACGGCGGTGATCTGGTTCATATGCTTCATACAAAGATGCAGGATAAGCTGCAGTATGTCATCGGTGGATGCGAGGAAACTACAACCGGTATCATCCGTCTGATCGCAATGGCAAAAAATAATGAGCTGAAATTCCCGATGGTTCTGGTAAACAACGCAGACTGCAAGCATCTGTTTGACAATCGTTACGGAACCGGTCAGTCCGTATTTGACGGAATCAACCGTACCACAAACTTGATCGTAGCTGGAAAATATGTTGTTGTCGCAGGTTACGGCTGGTGTGGAAAAGGTGTGGCTATGCGTGCCAAAGGACTTGGCGCAAAAGTCATTGTTACTGAGGTAGATCCGATCAAAGCCATCGAGGCAGTTATGGATGGATTTGACGTAATGCCGATGAATGAAGCGGCTAAGATCGGTGATTTCTTTATTACAGTAACTGGTTGCGCAGGTGTTATCCGTGAGCAGGATTTCAAAGTGATGAAAAATGGTGCAATCCTCTGCAATGCAGGACATTTTGATGTGGAGATCGACATGAAACGTCTGCGTGAGATCGCGTTAGATACCATCGATCAGCGTAAAAACATCGTTGGATACCAGATCACAGAGGATAAATGGATCTACGTTCTGGCAGAAGGCCGTCTGGTAAACCTGGCTGCAGGTGACGGACATCCGGCAGAAATCATGGATATGAGTTTTGCCATCCAGGCACTGAGTGCAAAATATCTCGTTGAAAACGCAAAGAACCTGACAGAGAAACTGATCAATGTTCCGCGTAACGTAGATCTGGAAGTGGCAAACAGAAAACTTCATTTCCTTGGAAAAGCTATTGATACACTGACTCCGGAGCAGGAAAAATATCTGAATTCTTCTAATATTGACTTATAATAGTTACCTCAGTCAGAAGAGCAACACCTAAGAGAAGTAGGTCAGCCATCACTGGCCAGAATTACGAAGCAAGTCTCATATACGTTCGACTTAAAATAATAATAACAAGGTCTGTTACATGTCGGAAAACATGTGACAGACTTTTTTACAGAGAAAAGGCGGGGGATTTTTGCTGCTTTAGTGCGTTGGGAAGGGATAATTTTCTTGCAGTGAGTCCATATTCATGGCATACTATAAGGTGATGAAAATGAGAGATAAATTTGTATTTATGGTGGATTTGGTCGTGCGTTCGACTTGAATTTTGTTTCGACATGGAGGAATGAATATAAATATGAAGAAAAAAATCATGGTGTTTTTTCTGATGGGACTGCTTGGCATGTCCATGTTACTGGGTGGCTGTACCAGCAAGTCAGAGAAAAAAGCACAGGAATACAAAGAACTTGGTATCAAGCAGATGCAGGAGGAAAACTATAAGGACGCGGTCAACAGTTTTCAGAAAGCACTGGATCAGTCTTTGGGAAGAATCAGGGCACAGGAGCTGGATGTCTGCTATTATAAAGCGCTGGCACAGTACAAGTCCGGTGACACAAAGGCGGCAATTGAGACATATGATAACCTCATTGACTATGACGGAAAAAACTGGGAAGTATATTATCTCAGAGGCAGTGTGCTGCTGGCAGATGGACAGAATGAGGCTGCATTAAAAGATTATGCCCAGGCAGTATCTCTGAATGAGTCCGATGCGAAATTATACGGTCATATCAGCGAAAATCTGCAGAATGCAGGAGAAAAGGAGCAGGCACAGAACTATCTGGAGAAAGGCCTTCAGATCAAGCCTTCTTCCGCAGCGGATTACGAAGGACTTGGTGAACTTTATGCGCTGAAGGGTGACGTGGAAAATGCCGTGGGCATGTACAATCAGGCGGCAGAAAAAGGCGAGGACAGCGCATATCTGAGCCTTGGAAAAATGTATGCGGCAAATGATCAGATGGATGAGGCAAAAGCAGCCTTCCAGAAATATATGGATAAGTATCCGAAGGACGCAGATGCGTTAGAACAGCTCGGCGAAATCGCTGGGGAGTCCGGAGATTATGAAGATGCGGTTACTTATTATAAAAAGGCCATTGAAAATGCAGGGGATGCACAGAAGAAAGGTCTGCGGAAGAAACTGGTTGCAATGTATGAAAAGAGCGGAGATTTTGCATCTGCGCTGGAAACAGCCAAAGCATATGTGGCAGATTATCCGGATGATGCCGACATGCAGAAAGAATATGAATTTTTACAGACCCGTGTCGATACCGACGCGGATGTGATCGAAGGAAATATAGACGATACAACAACGGAAGGAAACGAACAGTAAGTGGGAACAGTATATGAAAATGAGCAGCCGGTAGAACGGGTAATTCTGGTGGGCATCAGCGAGCGGGACAGCGATGATACCGAAGCTTCTCTGGCGGAGCTGGCGGAACTTGCAGCGACAGCAGGAGCCGAAGTGGTAGGAACCGTGATCCAGAAACTGGAGCATATGCACCCGGGCACTTATGTGGGAACTGGAAAATTAGAAGAAATCCGCGATATGATCTGGGAAAAAGAAGCCACAGGCATTATCTGTGATGATGAGCTTTCCCCAATCCAGATGAGAAATATGGAGCAGGTGCTGGACAGCAAAGTCATGGATCGAACTCTGTTGATCCTGGATATTTTTGCAGCAAGAGCGAGAACCAGTGAGGGTAAAATTCAGGTAGAACTGGCACAGTTAAAATACCGTGCAAGCCGTCTGGCCGGATTTGGCCGTTCCATGTCCAGATTGGGTGGTGGAATCGGAACGAGAGGACCGGGTGAGAAAAAACTGGAGATCGACCGGCGACTTATCGGACACAGAACCGCGCAGTTGAACCGGGAATTAAAAGAAGTGGTACGGCACCGTGAACTGACCAGAACCCAGCGTATGAAGAGTCACACAAAGGTTGCAGCCATCGTAGGTTATACCAATGCGGGAAAATCAACGTTATTGAATACGCTGACGAATGCAGGGGTACTGGAGGAAGATCAGCTTTTTGCAACACTGGATCCGACCACCCGTATGCTGGAATTGTCCAATCATCAGAATCTGATGCTGACGGATACGGTTGGATTTATCCGGAAACTGCCGCATCATCTGGTAGATGCATTCAAGAGTACACTGGAAGAGGCAAAATATGCGGATTTTATCGTGCATGTGGTAGATGCATCCAATCCGCAGTGGGATGCGCAGATGCATGTGGTTTATATGACACTGCAGGATCTTGGCGTGACAGACAAAAAAATCATTACGGTATTTAACAAATGTGACCGCCTGGCTGGAGATGAAATCTTACAGGATTTCCGGGCGGACAAGACACTGCGCATTTCGGCAAAAACAGGAATGGGGCTGGATACATTAAAAGAAGTGTTTGAGGATATGCTCAGAGAGGACAAAGTGCTGCTGAAGCATACATTCCCATATGAGAAAGCCGGAGAGATCCAGAAGATCCGTAAATACGGTGAACTGTTGAAAGAAGAGTACACAGCGGATGGTATTTATGTGGAAGCATATGTGCCGCCGGAACTATAACAATGTATTGCGGCAAAGTATTCTAAATGATAAAATATATTTAGCAATTTATAGAATGAAACGTAAGAAAGGAAGGCTGTCAGGATGATACTTTTGATAAAAAACGGAACCGTGATCAATCCGGGAGACAAGACAATCACAAAGGCAGATGTTCTGGTAAAAGACGGAAAAGTGACAAAGATTGCGCCGACGATAAAAGAAAAGGCAGATGATACGATCGATGCAAAGGGATGTTATGTAATGCCTGGATTTATTGATCTGCACGTACATTTACGTGATCCGGGACTGGAGTACAAAGAGGATATTCAGACCGGCGGAGCGGCTGCACTGCATGGGGGATTTACCACTATCGTGGCAATGCCAAACACAAAACCGGTGGCAGACAAACCGGATGTGATCCATTATGTCAAACACAAAGCCGAGGCAGTGACAAAAGTGCATGTATTGCAGGCTGGCGCGGTGACAAAGGGACAGAAAGGCGAGGAACTTGCAGATATCCGTGGAATGGCAGCAGCAGGAAGCCCGGCCATCAGTGAGGATGGAAAATCTGTTATGAACGCACAGCTTTACCGGGAAGGAATGAAAATTGCAGCAGAAGAAGGAATGGCAGTGTTGGCACACTGTGAAGATATTAACATGGTACATGGTGGTGTGCTGAATGCGGATGCAAAATCAAAAGAGCTTGGTTTTGCTGGTATTACAAACTCTGTAGAAGACGTTATCGTGGCAAGGGATATCCTGCTGGCAAAAGAAACCGGTGTGCGTTTGCATCTGTGCCATTGCTCTACAAAAGACAGTGTGCGCATGGTAGAACTGGCAAAAGAAGAAGGACTTCCGGTGACTGCAGAAGTCTGCCCGCATCATTTCTGCATGACTTCTGATGATATCACAGAGGATGATGCAAATTATAAAATGAATCCGCCACTTCGTACCAAAGAAGACGTGGAGGCGTTAAAGAAAGGTCTGGCCGATGACATCATGGATGTGATCGCAACGGATCATGCACCGCATGCAGCCAGAGAAAAAGAGCAGGGCATTCAGAAAGCTCCATTTGGAATTGTTGGATTGGAGACAGCAGCAGCCCTCACCTATACAGAACTGGTAAAACCGGGCATTCTTACTCCAATGCAGATGGCAGAGAAGATGAGTTACAACCCTGCAAAAGTACTTGGTCTGGAAAAAGGTACCGTGGCAGAAGGAAGCCATGCGGATCTGACCATTTTTGATCCGGAGTGCGAGTGGGTGATCGATCCGGCAGAATTTTTATCCAAGGGTAAAAATACACCATTTGGTGGCAAGAAAGTGACTGGAAAGGTAAAAGCAACCATCGTAGACGGTGAGATTGCATATCTGGAGAAATAATGCCAAGGGCATTCTTGAAAAAATATCATAAAGAGGAGAATAAAGTACAATGATCAACAAGTTAGTAGAAAAAATTAAAAAAACAGGTGCACCGATCGTAGTCGGCTTAGATCCGATGCTTTCTTATGTACCGGAGCATATTCAGAAAAAATCTTTTGCTGAGTATGGTGAGACACTGGAAGGTGCAGCGGATGCAATCTGGCAGTATAACAAACAGATTATCGACAGCACATATGATCTGATTCCGGCTGTAAAACCGCAGATTGCCATGTATGAGCAGTTTGGTGTAGAAGGTCTGAAAGCATTCCAGAAAACCGTTGATTATTGTCATGAGAAAGATCTGGTTGTTATCGGTGATGTAAAACGTGGAGATATCGGTTCCACATCCGCAGCATATGCAGTCGGACATCTCGGAAAAGTGCAGGTGGGAAGCAAGACATACAGCACGTTCAATGAGGATTTCGCAACTGTAAATCCTTATCTTGGCACAGATGGCATCAAACCTTTTGCAGATGTATGTAAAGAGGAGAAAAAAGGTCTGTTTATTCTTGTAAAAACATCCAATCCGTCCAGTGGTGAATTCCAGGATCGTCTGATCGACGGAAAACCGTTATATGAGCATGTAGCTGAGAAAGTTGCTGCATGGGGTGAGGATGTTATGGGCGATGAGTACAGCTACATCGGAGCCGTTGTAGGTGCTACTTACCCGGAAGTTGGTAAAGTATTACGTCAGGTAATGCCAAAGAGCTTTATTCTGGTACCGGGTTACGGCGCACAGGGTGGAAAAGGCAAGGATCTGACCCATTATTTCAATAAAGATGGTCTGGGCGCAATCGTAAACTCCTCCAGAGGTATCATTGCAGCTTACAAACAGGAGAAATACGCACAGTTTGGCGCAGAGAATTTCGCAGATGCTTCCCGTCAGGCAGTCATCGACATGATCGAAGATATCGCTTCCGCATTGAAATAAGGAGAACAACATGGCAGAAAAATTTAAAGAGCAGGCAATTGTGATCAGCCAGGAGCAGATCGCTCCGGAAATCTACAGCCTGTGGATCAAGACAGATAAAATTGCGCAGTGTGCAAAGGCAGGACAGTTTATTTCCATTTACTGTGATGACGGAAGCAGATTACTTCCACGACCGATCAGTATTTGTGAAATCGACAAGGCAGATTCCGCACTGCATCTGGTATATCGTATTGCAGGTAAAGGTACAGCAGAATTTTCAGAAAAGCAGACGGGAGACCATCTGTCGGTGTTGGGACCGCTTGGAAACGGTTTCCCGTTAAAAGGGAAAAAAGCGTTTCTGATCGGTGGTGGAATCGGTATTCCGCCAATGCTGGAGCTTGCAAAGCAGTTAAATTGTGAGAAACAGATCGTCTTAGGATATCGCAACAGCGATATGTTCCTTCTGGATGCGTTTAAAAAACAGGGCGAAGTATATATCGCCACAGAAGACGGCAGCGTTGGAACAAAAGGAAACGTACTGGATGCGATTCGTGAAAATGCGCTGGATGCAGAAGTGATCTACGCATGTGGTCCGACTCCGATGCTTCGTGCGCTGAAAAACTATGCTGCCGAAAACAATATCGAGTGTTGGATCTCTATGGAGGAGAAAATGGCCTGTGGTATCGGCGCATGTCTGGCCTGCGTATGCAAATCAAAAGAAGTAGATGGACATACAAATGTACATAACAAACGTGTCTGCAAAGAGGGCCCGGTATTTTTAGCAGAGGAGGTAGAACTGTAATGAACACAAAAGTAACAATTGCAGGAGTCACATTTGACAATCCGGTTATGGTTGCCTCCGGTACTTTCGGCTCCGGTGAGGAATTTTCTGAATTTGTAGACTTGAATCGTCTGGGTGCAGTAGTCACCAAAGGTGTGGCAAACGTTCCGTGGCCGGGGAATCCGACACCGCGTATTGCAGAGGTGTATGGTGGCATGCTCAATGCTATCGGTCTGCAGAACCCGGGTATTGATGTGTTTGTCTCCAGAGATATTCCTTTTTTGAAAAAGTATGATACAAAGATTATCGTAAACGTATGTGGAAAATCCACCGAAGATTACTGTGAGGTGGTAGAGCGTCTGGCAGATCAGCCGGTAGATATGCTGGAGATCAATATTTCCTGCCCAAATGTCAAAGAGGGAGGAATCGCTTTTGGTCAGGATCCGAAAGCTGTTGAGGCAATCACCCGCGAGGTAAAAAAACATGCAAAACAGCCGGTGATCATGAAACTGAGTCCGAATGTCACAGACATTACTGTGATGGCGAAAGCAGCAGAGGCAGGCGGTGCAGATGCATTGTCCCTGATCAACACGCTGACTGGTATGAAAATTGATGTTAACAAACGTACTTTTGCTATTGCAAACAAAACAGGAGGTCTGTCTGGTCCGGCGGTACACCCGATCGCAGTCCGCATGGTATACCAGGTAGCCAATGCTGTAAAACTTCCAATCATTGGAATGGGCGGTATCCAGAATACTGAGGATGCGTTGGAGTTGATACTTGCTGGAGCAACGGCAGTCAGTGTTGGAACAGCAAACTTTGCAAATCCGATGGTTACTATGGAAATTGTGGATGGTATTGAGCAGTACATGCAGATGCATGGGATTGTGGATATCAATGAACTTATTGGTTCTGTAAAATAAAATCTTGTTTGTCGTTTAAGGAACAAGATGAAAAAACTCCAATGCAGGCACGCCGGATTTTCTATCTTCGCTGCGCCGCTTATCTCCGACCGCTCCCGCGAACTCACCAACAGCAAAAGCAGCTGTTGCTTCAAACACACTCACGCGGTCGGGCTATGCTCGCTCCGATAACGGAAATCCGTCTACCGCCTCGCCTTGGAGTTTTTTCATCTTTGTTCCATTTACACGACGGCACCGCGTGTCACGCATGCTTGCGAGTTGGTGTATTATAACTGCTATGCTGCATGCGCAGATTTTTAATTAGCTGAGTTACAGAGTTCAGAAAGATAGAGAATGAGAAGTATGAACGCAAAATAAGCATTCCCCCGCTTCAAGTGCGTAGAGCACTAAGCGGTGGGTAAGGGGGATGCTTATGTCAGTGGGAGTTAAAAGCTCTCACTGACAGGTCGCAAAGCGACTGCGTTCATGAGCAAGTAGCGAAAGCGGATTGCGAATGTCCGCTTTACACATTTTGTCGCATGCGCAGATTTTCATTTTCCTTTTAGAGATTATGCAGATTATTTCAGGTCGAAAAGGGAAATAAGATATGCTGCTAAAGCCTGTGGTTTATTTAGGTCAAAGACAGGAAGATGATTCTGGGTTGGTTCATACGGAAAATCGGAAACATAGGCAATGGTATTTTCGAGATTTCCGACCGGTGTTTCATTATAGCCCTTGCGCAGTAACTGGATTTTCGGCTGTGATCCGAATTTGTAACCTTCGATCAGAATCAGATCTGCATGTTCCACAGAGGATATCAGTTGATTCAGGGACGGTTCGCCTGAAGTATGGTTTTCCAGGCGTGCAGTCTGATCGGGACCGGCGAGGATCATTGTATCCACACCTGCTTTTCGCAGACGATAACTGTCTTTCCCAGGCTGATCAATTTCAAAACCGTGAGCATCGTGTTTGATCAGTGCAATGCGAAGTCCTTTTTCTTTCAGACAGGCTACCAGTTTTTCCAGATAAGTTGTTTTTCCGGTGCCTGATTTTGCAGAGAAGGAGACATAGGGAATGGTTTGTTCTGTTTGTGGAACAAAATCAGGTGGAAACAAGGCAGGCTGTTTTTCTGCCAGCATCTGCAAGGCATGATAGTAGGACGGCATGTCGTTCATATTATAGAAATGCTCCTGCGGAACAAGGATGTCAGAGATGATGGTGTGTTCTGGTGTCAGGAGCTGGCGCAGACGATAGTTTTCTGCCTGTATCATGCGTTCGATATTTGGAAGACATGTTTTGGCATAGGCTGCAGAAAGTGGCTGTTTGCCTCGAGTCGGATGCATAAGCACGCAGGCATATTTTGCAGGATCAGTGACAATGGATTGCGCTAACATCTGGCATAAGGAAAGAGCGGCATCTGTGTTTGTGAATGGGGCATCTACCGGTGTGAAAAACAGTAGATCTTCAGAAACAGCAGAAAGACAGCTGTATAATCCACCCAGAGGACCGATTTTTTCGACGCGGTCAGGAATAGCGGTACAGTTTAGTTTCGCTGCCTGATTAATCCAAAAATCCGTCATTTCCGGAACGGATAAATATATTTTTTCGAAATTCGGGCGAAAGCGGCGCACCTGATATTCAATCAGGGTGTATTCACCAAAAGGCAGAAAAGCCTTGTTTGTGCCCATACGTGTGCTGAGTCCTCCGCATAGAAGGACAAGTGCGTGTGTCATATGATGAATCTCCTTGATTTGTTCAAATAAATAATAATTGAAAGAAATATTCTTTTGTGCTATCCTAAGTTCACGCAGTTATGATTTCTGCATAACTGTACAAGTATCTTGAGAACCATAAGGTTTCAGAAATTCGGAAGCTCATATATCGAGTATATTCCAAATGATGAACAAAAAGCAATAGAAAAATGGGAGAGTTTGTACTTTGCAATTACTTATGGCAATTTAGAGGTAGGAGAAAATTATGCGTCTTACAACGTTATGTTACATAGAAAAAGATGGAAAATACCTGATGCTTCATCGGACGAAAAAGAAAAATGATGAGAATCATGACAAGTGGATCGGTGTTGGTGGAAAGTTTGAAGCAGGTGAAAGCCCTGATGAGTGTCTCATCCGTGAAGTAAAAGAAGAAACAGGACTGACTCTGACGAAATATCAGTTTCGTGGGATTGTAACGTTCTGTTCGGATGAATGGGAAGATGAATATATGCATTTGTTTACTGCAACAGCGTTTGAAGGAAAACTGGCAGAATGCAATGAAGGTACACTGGAATGGGTGGAGAAAGAAAAGGTGTTGTCACTTCCGACATGGGAGGGAGATCATCTGTTTTTAGAACGTCTGCTATCTGGAAATCCGGCATTCTTTTCGTTAAAAGTCGAGTATGAAGGAGAGAGACTGGCGAAGTGGAAGTTTAATAATTAAAAATTCCCTGCTTTTTTGCGAATGCAAATAGGCAGGGAATTTTTGTGACAATTAATGTTCACATTTCCAGAAAAATGCACTATACGGCGGAAGTTCGCTGCCACCACCAAAATCATGCATATTACCTGTGATTAGGTCAACTGCGGTGCCACAGCCGGCATCGAAATGAGCAGTGTAAGGTTCACTGTCAGCATTAATTGCAACCAGTACACGTTCGGAATCTGTTTTTCGCTCAAAAATACACTGACGGTTTGTCAGTACGACAGAACGGAAATCCCCGTAATTTAACGCATTGCTTGCTTTTTTTGCAGCACCAAGTTTGGAAATCCATGCGGTCAGATCATTTTCTATTGGTGCATCGAAGCAGGCGCGTAATGCCGGATCACCGTCACTTTTGTTTGCTTTTGCACCCCATTCGCTTCCGTAGTAGACGCATGGGATACCTGGCATACCAAAACAGAGGGCATAGATCAGCGGAAGATGATGCTCATTGGTCAGATTGCTGGCAATACGGCTGACATCGTGATTGTCTACAAAGCAGAGCAAATGTTTGCCGCGGTAAAGTGTCCAGTTTTCCGGACCGAACTGACGCAGGAGAGAGTGTACGATCTCAAACATATTCATGGAGTTGAAGCTGGAGAACAGTCCCTTGTAGCACTCATAGTTTGTGGCAGAATGTAACATGGAATCGTTCATCAGGCGGTTGTAATCGCCGTGAAGCATTTCACCTACCAGGAAGAAATCTGGTTTCAGATTGTCACAGAATGCCCGGAGCTCCCTGACAAAATTTTCATCCAGACAGTAGGCCACATCCAGACGCAGACCATCGATATCAAATTCCTCCACCCAGCTTCGGATACTGTCAAAAATATGCTGCTTGACATCCGGATGGCAGAGGTTCAGTTTTACCAGGTCATAATTGCCTTCCCATCCCTCATACCAGAGTCCGTCATTGTAGTTGGAATTGCCGTCAAAACTGATATGGAACCAGTCTTTGTACGGGGAATCCCAACGTTTTTCCAACACATCCTGAAATGCCCAGAAGCCGCGGCCGACATGATTGAACACACCGTCTAATACGACTTTAATGCCTTCTTTATGTAATGCCTTGCAGACAGCAGCGAAGTCGTCATTTGTGCCGAGACGCACATCAATTTTCCGAAAATTTCTGGTATTGTATCCATGCGTATCAGATTCAAATACCGGTGAAAAATAAATGGCATTCGCACCGAGATTTTTGATGTGTGGAATCCAGTCGATGACCTTCCGAATGCGAGGTGTCAGTACACCGTCATTTTCAAAAGGTGCTCCGCAGAAGCCCAATGGATAAATTTGATAAAATACACTTTCGTAAGCCCACATAATTCAAGCCCTCATTTCTTAATACTCATTTTTAATTGTAAAACCTGTATAAAAAGTCTGTATCTGCGCAGAGCCATTTTGCCGGACAGATACAGACTTTATGACAATACTTATGATAATTCTTTTGCGTCCACATCGATGAGAGAGGAAGTACAGTTCGGGCAGCGTGTTGCCTCAATGTTGATCTCAGACATACAGTATGGACATTTCTTTGTGGTCGGTTCTGCCGGAGTTTCCGCTGCTGGTTTCCGCAGTTTGTTTAAAAACTTCACGATACAGAAAACAACCAGTGCCATGATGATAAAGTTGATCACATTGGAAATGAAGGAGCCATATTTGAATACAGCGGCACCTGCTTTTTCCGCAGCGTCTAACGTTTCATAATGGGAACCGTCCAGGGTGATAAACAGATTGGAAAAATCGATCTTTCCTGTGAAAATTCCGAGAATAGGATTGATGATGTCATTTACCAGAGAATTTACGATGCCGGTAAATGCACTGCCGATGATCATACCAATGGCAAGATCCATCATGTTGCCCTTCAGGGCAAACTCTTTGAATTCCTGAATGAATTTTTTCATATCTTACATATCCTCCTTATGTAAGGCATCTTTAGCCTCCAACATCATATCAATAGTATATCATAGGTTATTGGCTTTGTGTACAAGAGAACCGCGAAAATCCGGCATTTTCTGAGCAAATTGTGGAAAATATAGCGATACAACTGGTAAGACCAGAATTAGTGATGACAAACAGCAAACGCTGTGCTACACTTGATGTTAGAAAATGATGCATAATATATGATGATTACAGTGTCAAAAGGTCTGAGTCCACCTGTGCTTGCACAAGGGTGGATGAATGACCTTGGGGCACGCCCCGATATGAGCATAAAAGTGGGATTTTCATCCCACGATATGCGAATAGCGGGAAGGATTGTGGGAGTGCAAAGCACGGAGCAATCCGTATAATCAAGATTTGGGTGTTTTGACACCCAAATCATATGATTTTAGTTATTAAAGAGTGAGATTTGACAGCAGATCAATGGCTGTCGGAAATGGGAGCATAAAACTATGACAATTGTAACTACAATGTGTAAATTATTAATTGCAATGCTGATTGGTTTCTATTTGTTTAAGAAGAATATATTGACCAAAGAAGTAAATGCAAAACTTTCCAGTATGATTGTGCAGATCACCTGTCCATGTATTATTTTAAACAGTCTTTCCACGGTGTCACACGACGATACCGGTATGGTATTGAAACTGTTTCTGGCAGGTGTGGTAATGTATGTGATCTTCCCAATCATGGCCTGGATCATTACAAAAATCATGCGTGTGCCGGCACATTTGCGTGGAACATACATGTGTATGCTTATTTTTTCAAACAATTCTTTCATGGGGTATCCGGTTGTACAGGCTCTGTATGGCGACAGCGCGATTTTTTATATCACAATTTTTAACATGCCGTTCAGTATTCTGTTTTTCTCCATGGGACTGCATTTGTTGAAAAAAGATGCGGCTATCGAGTCCGGAAACTTTGTAAAGGAGAAATTGAATCTCCGCAGTTTTATCAATAATGGAATTATTGCTTCCATTGCATCACTGGTTATTTATTTTGCCAATATTCCGATGCCGGATATTTTCTATGCCTGCGTTGGATTTGTCGGAAATATCACGACACCGTTGTCAATGATCATCATCGGTGCATCTATGGCGGCTGCATCTTTGGGCGATATTAAAAAAGAGAAGGGTATCTGGCCGATGCTTCCGATTCGTCTGGCTGTAATGCCGGTGATCGTGTGGCTGTTCATGCATCTGGTAACAAAAGATGTGACACTGATCAATATTTGCACCATTGGTGCAGGTATGCCGGTTGCTTCACTGGTTGCTATGGGAGCGGCCCCATATCCGAGACAGAGTCGGTCGGCATCTATCAGTGTGGCGATTTCGACGATCGTGTCGCTGGTGACGATACCGATTATGGCAGTATTATTGGGAGCCTGAAATCTTGTTTCTTTCACAGCCAAAAGAATTTGACTGGCGAAATAGACAGAGCAGTGGTACAATAATTCGCATAGAGGCAAAAGCTATTATGAGGAGGAGTGTGTCGTGTATCAGGCGAAAGAGACTAGATATGACAAAATGGTGTATAATCACTGTGGAAACAGTGGACTGAAGCTGCCGGAGGTTTCCCTTGGATTCTGGCACAATTTTGGGGACACGGGTGTTTATGAAAACATGCGTCAGATGGTGTTCACTGCTTTTGACAATGGAATCACACATTTTGACCTGGCAAATAATTATGGCCCGGAGTATGGTAGTGCGGAGTCGAATCTTGGAAAACTTCTGAAAGAGAATTTCAGATCATATCGTGATGAACTGATCATCAGTACAAAAGCCGGTTATGATATGTGGAAAGGACCTTATGGTGATTGGGGAAGCCGCAAATATCTTCTGGCAAGTCTGGATCAGAGTTTGCAGAGATTGGGACTTGATTACGTGGATATTTATTATCATCACCGGATGGATCCGAACACTCCGCTGGAGGAAACCATGGGTGCCCTGAATCAGGCGGTAAAAAGTGGAAAAGCATTGTATGCCGGAATTTCCAATTATGACGGTGAGACGATGAAACGTGCAGCTGCCATTATGAGAGAGCTGCATTGCCCGTTTGTTATCAATCAGAACCGTTATTCTATTTTTGACCGTACAATTGAGCAGAACGGATTAAAACAGGCAGCACAGGAAGAGGGCAAGGGAATCATTGCATTCAGTCCATTGGCACAGGGCATGCTGACCGACCGTTATCTGAACGGTATTCCTGCAGACAGCCGTGTAAATACAGATGGCCGATTTCTGAAAAAAGAGCAGTTTACGGACAGTAAGATCCATCAGATTCAGGCATTGAATGAGATTGCAAAACAGCGTGGCGAGAGTCTGGCACAGATGGCATTGAAATGGGTATTGAAGGACGATGTGGTGACCAGTGTGCTGATCGGGGCTTCTAAGCCAGAGCAGATTCTGGACAATATCAAAGTTATTGAAAGTGCAGGATTCACGGATGAAGAGATCAGAATGATTGATGAAATATCCGGAAATTAGTATGGGGAGCAGGTGGTGACATCTGCTTTCTTTGTTTGATAGGAAAGTTATAGCAGTAGGAGTAAAAAAGATGTGGATCGTAGGATGTATTATTGTAGCAGTAATCTTTCTGGGCTGGTTTGGAATTGGATATGTGGGATTTAAGACAGCCATTTGTCGCGGACATGAATTGAATATCAATGATCGTGAGGCATTGAAAGGAACCGCCTGGGATCAGTATTATGATGAGATTCGGGAAGGCATTGCCTGGATCAGCCAGCAGAAGGCAGAAGATGTTTATATTCAGTCTGAAGATGGTTTGAAGTTGCATGGACGTCTGATGGATCAGCCAGGAGCAAAAGGAACCGTGCTGATGTTTCATGGATACCGCACTCATCCGGAGGTGGATTTTTCTGCATCTTCTCATGTGTATTACGAATGTGGAAACCGTATCGTACATATTGACCAGAGAGCAGCCGGTGAGAGTGAGGGAAAATATATTGGATTTGGCATATTAGAAAGCAGGGATTGTTGTTTATGGGCGCAGTACATAGCGAAGCGTTTCGGTACAGATCAGAAAATTATTCTGGCAGGATTGTCTATGGGAGCGTCAACTGTGCTGATGGCCAGTGCGCATCATGACAACAAAATGGTTCAGATCAGTAGTTCTCCGGAGAAATCAATAGAAGTCTGCATGACACTCCCGGAAAATGTGACTGGAATTGTAGCAGACAGCGCATTTTCCTCACCATATGATATTATAAAAAAGAGGATTCAAACAACTTACCATTGCAAAGGAACACTTCTGACAGTGGCAATTGGAATCTGGAGCTGTATTTTGGCGCATTATTCATTGAAAGAATTATCGGTGCCGGAAGTAATGAAAACGAATACCATTCCGGTATTGTTCGTGCATGGAACAGCGGACAGTAATGTGCCGGTGGAAATGACGATCAAGGCAGCAAAAAACTGTCGGATAACGAAAAAACTGTTGCTGGTGGATGGTGCAGAACATGGTACCGGTTATCTGGTCGACAATGCGGCCTATACACAGGCGTTACGGGAATTTTGTTCGTAAATTTAATATGTAAAATCAAAATCAGAGAAAAATTTCCTCACTCACTAGACGTTCACTACCTTCGTTTTGCTTCGGTTTTATCGCGCTCGTTCTCAACTCCGATAAAAGCTGGTCGTTTTCCACTCGCGCAAAACTCGCAAAACTCAGTCGTTCGCTTAATCGTTCGTTGAGGATATTTTCTCTGATTTTTTATTTACGCTATGAAAATGATATTCGATTGTATTGTGGGACTGCGTGCACAACATAACATATGCTGTGTTGTAACTGTAAATGTGCACGTGTCACGCAGAGCGCAGTGAGTGACATAAATATTTTACGAGTACCACAACGTAAATAGCGCCCAAATTTATTTTTTCTTGACGAGCGATTGTTAGCCGGAAAGACAAAATAAATTTGGGCGCTTTCGTAAATAAAAAATTTTAGCCACAAAACAAGACTTAAGAATTCATATCCCGTGATTTCTGTACACAGGCTCTCTGTGCCTCGATGACAGC
>NZ_CAKRAS010000033.1 GCF_934295145.1 uncultured Eubacterium sp.
GTACACATTTTGGAAAGTGCCGTTTGAGATAACACAGGAGGAAACATCATGGTTCACACAGATTTGAAATTTTTTACGAATGAGCCAGAAAGAGATTTATACAGTCGTTTTGCTGCCATTCTGAAAAGCAATACACAATTCTTTGATGTTCTGGTTGGTTATTTCAGAGCCAGCGGCTTTTTTAAAATGTACGAAGCTCTGGAACAAGTAGAAAAAATCAGGATATTGGTTGGTCTGAATGTCGATAGGTATACAGTTAAAATCATTGACCGTGTAAATGCTGAAGCAAAGTATGCGGCTATCTCAACTGCAGACGGCAAGGAGATTATTGCAGAGGAAATTGAAAAAGAGTTTGAAACAGCAGCAAGTTCTGCACAGGTGGAAAAAGGTGTCCGTGTTTTCATGGATTGGCTTAAATCTGGGAAACTGGAAATGCGTATGTACACCGACGCACCAATCCATGCGAAGGTTTATATCATGCGCAAGGATCAGGAAAAAGTACCAGATACATTTGGTAGTGTGATTACTGGTTCCAGTAACTTTTCTGAAGCAGGCTTGATAAATAACCTTGAATTCAATGTGGAGTTGAAAGATTACGTAGATGTCAAGTTTGCATTGGACAAATTTGAGGAACTGTGGGTGCATGGTACAGATATTCGTGACACTTATATCGAAGCCGTGGAACAGCACACTTGGATGAGGGATGATATTACTCCTTATCAGCTGTATTTGAAAACATTGTATGAATTCTTCAAAGAAGAAATCAACGCAGACAAAGAGAATTTTGAAACATTACTTCCGGAAGGATATATGCGTTTGCAGTATCAGATTGATGCTGTAACACAGGCAAGACAAAAACTGGATGCGTATAATGGTGTATTTATTTCGGACGTTGTAGGTCTTGGTAAAACTTATATCTGCGCTATGCTTGCAAATAGTTTTAACAGAAACACATACAAGCTGATTGTGTGTCCTCCGGTACTGGTTGATTACTGGAGAAGCGTTTTGCAGGAATTTGATGTTGCACGCTGTGATGTAGAGTCCCTTGGAAAGTTGGACAAGATTATTGCAAAAGGAACCGACAAGTACTCTTATGTGTTTGTTGATGAAGCACATCGTTTTCGTAATAGTGGCACAGAAGCGTTTACAGAACTGCATCAGATTTGCCGTGGAAAGAAAGTTATTTTAATTTCGGCAACCCCAATCAACAACTATACCAGTGACGTAGAAAATCAGATTTATCTGTTCCAGGCAAAGCAGAGTGGAACAATCAACGGTATTAAAAATATCGAAGGCTTTTTCCGTGGTCTGAATGCGAAACTTTCCAAGAAACCAAAGGGTTCGGCAGCATATATGGAACAGCTTAGAGAAAATTCAGAAGTCATCCGTGACAAACTGATTCGTGAGGTTATGATTCGTCGTACCAGAAGTGAAATTCAGCAATACTACGCAGATGACCTTGCAAAGCAGGGATTGACTTTTCCGAAAGTTGGAAGTCCGGAGAAAATCATTTATTCCTTTGACGAGGAAACGGATGATGCTTTCTCCCAGACTATCAATATCATTAAGGATTTCAAATATGCTCGTTATACACCGTTGCTGTATCTAAAAGACAAAAAGAAGTATGCAACCATGCTCGCTGCACAGCGTAACATGGGCGGATTTATGAAAGGCATTCTTGTAAAACGTCTGGAAAGCAGCTTCTATGCGTTCCGTAAGACCCTGGAGCGTTTCATTGAATCTTATGAAAAGTTCATTGAAATGTCCAAGACCGGAAAAATCTATATCAGCAAGAAAGTAAATGTGTATGACCTCTTGGATGACGGAAATACACAGAAACTGATGTATCTGATTGAACAGCAGGATGTCATGGAATTTGAAACGAAGGAATTTTCTTCTCAGTTCTTCCGTGATTTGCAGGCGGATTTGGCACAGTTGAAATCTATGCAGTTTATTTGGTCATTGATTGGCAATGATCCGAAGCTGGATGAGTTTAAGAGGAATCTCACAACGAATCCACTGATGAAAGGTAAAAAGGCGATTGTCTTTACCGAATCTACAGAAACAGCACAGTATCTGTATGAAGAATTAAAGGAAATCTACGGAGAAAGAATTATCTATTTCAGCGGTCAGAGTAGTGCTGCATTAAAAGTTGAAATTGAAGATAGTTTCAATCCGAAATTTAAAAATAAAAACAACGATAAATATGACCTTCTTATCACTACGGACGTATTGGCAGAAGGTATCAATCTGCATCGTGCGAATGTTCTTGTAAACTACGATCTTCCTTGGAACCCTACCCGCATTATGCAGCGTGTAGGTCGTATCAACCGTGTAGGTACAGAGTATGACCGAATTTATGTATTTAACTTTTTCCCTACTGCACAGAGCAAGAAGCAGATGCCATTGGAAGAACGTATTCTGGAAAAATTACAGGCTTTCCACGATACGCTTGGAGAAGATATCAAATATTTGTCCGATGATGAAGAAGTATCTTCCAAGAAGCTGTTCTCAGATCTGACATCAGATCTGGATGGTGAGGAAGAAAGCACCAACCCTGAATTGGCTTATCTGGCTATTATTCGTCAGATTCGTGACAATGACCCGAAATTGTTTTCAATGATTAAACGTTTGCCGAAAAAAGCAAAGGCAGGCAAGTCTTCTGAAAAGGTATCAGAAGATTCTACAGTTACTTTTATCCGTCAAGGCGCATTAAAAACATTTTTTATCAGCTCTGAAGCTGAAACAAAACAGTTGTCCTTTATGCAGGCGATAGATTTGATTAAGGCAGAACCGGATGATGCAAAAGTCAGTGTAGCAAGTAACTTCTATGAACACTTTGATAGTAACAGCATCGCTTTCGACCAGATGCTCGTAGAAGAGGAAGAAGTGTCTACGGAAAAAGTAATGGTTGCCGGCAATGATGCGAAGATCATTCGTTTACTGAAAGCAATGAAAACAGAGCCTCGGCTTACCGATGATCAGGAGAAGATGATTGATAAATTGATTTCTCTCTGGGAGAACGGCGAGATTCCTGCAAAGGTTTCTAAGGACGTTATGAAAAAGAGCAAAGTTGTTGGGGATATTCTGGAACTTTACTATGAAATACTGAAATTAGTACCTCCGACATACTTCGAGGAACGCAAGAGTCAAAAAGCACAGGTAGATGGAGAAAAACAGATCATTCTCTCCTGCTATCTAAAGATGGGAGGTACAAGATAAATGAATGCCGTTGTTAAAAAGATAGAAACGATACTGAAAAGTCCGTATGCCATAAAAAACTATGTTGATTTGATTCGTGAAATTTTTCCGAAGGTCAGCATGGTGTCTCCGGACAAGTTCAGAAAAGAATTTACGAATTTTTCATCTCATATTGAAGGTTCCGTTCATGTGGGTAATTACAAAACACCGGACAAAAAGAATATCATTATCATGGCAGTGCAGCTGAAAAATGCGGGATACGTTGAAAATTCCAGAAGCACTCAGCGTAGCTATGCCAAGAAACTGATTGAAAACGCTAATGCCGATGCTGCATTCATCGCCTTTTATACAGAAGGTGAGCTGAAATGGAGACTGTCTTTTGTTCGTCTCGATTATGAAATGAAAATCGAAAACGGACGCTTGAAGACAACAGAAAATCTAACTCCGGCAAAGAGATATTCCTATCTGGTAGGCGAAAATGAACCTTGCCATACAGCAATCAGTCGATTTGAACGATTTATCATTGACAGTATGGCAGATCCGGAACACCCTACACTGGATGATCTGGAAAATGTGTTCAGCGTTGAAAAGGTTACAGATGAGTTTTTCAAGCTATATTGCGAGAAATTCCATCAGTTGCGTGAAAAGCTGGAAGAAAACGGAGATTTCCGTATTGAAGCAGAACAGCATAATTTTACTTCTGCACAGTTTGCCAAGAAGCTAATGGGTCAGATTGTATTCCTATATTTCTTACAGAAAAAGGGTTGGTTGGGCGTAGGTGCATGGCCTAATACATTGACCGAAAAAGAATACAAGAATGCTTATTATGCCCGTGGAGCAAAATCAAGAGAATTGATTCCGATGGTATATCGACCTGTTGGGGATGGTACATATCGCATTTCCAGTGCTGGATTGAACAGCATCAGTGATGAGGACGAAGCAGTTCTTGCCATGTGTGTAAAAGGTAAGCCCTGGGGCAGCGGTCCGCATAATTTTATGCGTAAACTCTTTGAAATTGCAGAAAAGAAGAACCAGAATTTCTTTGATGAATTATTGGAACCGCTGTTTTATGATGCATTGAATGTAAATCGTGGAGAACAGGGGTATTGCCCAGCCCTGCATTGCAGAATTCCATTCCTGTCCGGTGGCCTGTTTGAGCCGATTGACGGATATGATTGGGAACACAATAATTTTAATATTCCGAATGAAGTATTTTCCAATGCTGCGTCCAAAGGTCGTGAAGCAGATGGTATCTTGGATATTTTCGACAGATATAACTTTACCATGAGCGAAGATGAGCCGATGGAACGAGAAGTTGCTATCGACCCTGAGATGCTGGGTAAAGTATTTGAAAATCTGTTGGAAGTAAACGACAGAAAATCCAAAGGTGCCTTCTATACACCTCGTGAAATCGTGCATTATATGTGTCAGGAAAGTTTAATAAACTATCTGACCAATACTTTGCAGATTGAGGAAGAAGCAATCCGTGAGTTTATCCTGTACGGTGACTTTATGAAGGATGAAGATACTGTAAAAGAGAAACGTCAGGGTAACGGCGGTATGTATATTTCCGAAAGCCTGTTCAAGCTGGATGCAGACGGAAAAGTTGTTGTAGACAGACTGAAAGATGTGGATGAAGCATTGAAGAATGTTCGTGTTGCAGATCCGGCGGTTGGTTCTGGTGCTTTCCCTCTTGGTATGCTGAACGAGATTGTCCGTGCAAGACAAAATATTTCTGCTTATATGGCAATCACAATGAATGCATACGATACCAGACTGATGTATCAGATGGAGCGTTCACCGCACAACCTGAAATACGAAACTATCAAGAACTGTATCTTCGCAGCAGATATTGAGCCGTCTGCGGTAGATATTGCACAGCTTCGTTTGTGGCTGTCGCTGGTAATTGATGATGAAATCAATCCGAATGCGCAGAGTGCTTTGGATGGTCATAAGAATCCTTTGCCACTTCCAAACTTGGAAAGTAATATTCTATGTGGTAATAGCTTGATTGATGAGTTTGAGGGAACCAGACTGATTAAGGAAAGTGAATTGTTTGGTGACAGCACTTATCAGTTGGATATGAACCATTCCCGTTTTGAATCCATTGTCAGTGCTCTGATTGACAAACAGAATGAGTTGTTCCATTGCGATAATACAGAAAAGAAAAAGCAACTGAAGGATGAAATCGAATCTCTGCGAGATATGGTTATCATGTCGCAATTGGAAGGGTGTGATCCGGACAAAATCCAGAGATACCATGAAAGCAAACGTATGGCATCTAAGCCGTATGTTCTTTGGCAGTTAGATTTTGCAAGAGTATTCCGTGAAAAAGGGGGATTTGATATTGTAATTGGAAATCCGCCTTATATTGGGGAAGAAGGAAATAAAGAAATATTCCAAGAAGTGGCAAATACCGAATTTGGTAAAAAATATTATATCGGTAAAATGGATTTCTGGTATTTCTTCACATCAAAAGGAATGCAGTTATTAGCACCTAATGGTTCGTTATCCTTTATCGCTCCTAACAACTGGATGACAACTGCCGGCGGAAAAAATATGAGAAAGCATATAGCGGAAAAGGGCAAGCTGAAAAAGTTTGTGACATTTAATAATGTTATGGTTTTTGAATCTGCCAGTCAGCAAACAATGATATTTTTAATCCAAAATAAGAAACAGGATTCAGAATATAAAGTTTCTTATAAAGCAGTGGGGAATAGGAGCCTTAATGCAAGTGAATTGAGTCAATTCCTGAATGGTAATAATATCGGTATAATGTATAATGCAAAGTATGATCCCATAATCAATTCAGATGGTAGAACAATACAATTTTTAGATACATCTATTACTGATATTACTGATAAAATAAAACGTGCAAAATGCTTCTACTTAGAGAACAACGAAATCCTGAACGGTATTCACCCTCACCATGCTGAAGTGACAAAGAAAATGTTGCCAATGTTACCTAATTCAAATGTTGGAGATGGAATTTTTATTTTATCTTCAAATGAAGTGGATGCTTTAAATTTGGATGAAAAAGAAAAATCATTACTGCACCCATATTATGATAGCAAGAATATAGGCAGATACTATTTTGATCCGGAATTTACCAAACAAATTATCTATACAACATCTGCTTTTAAAGATATAACATTAATGGATGCTTATCCAAAATTAAAAAAGCATTTAGATTTTTATGTTGATGTTATAACATCTGATAATCGTCCCTACGGATTACATAGAGCAAGAAAGCAAGAATTTTTTGAGGAGCCAACTATTATTTCTCTTCGAAAGTGTTCGACTCCACAATTTTCCTATATTGCTTCACCTGCATATGTAACAGCAGAATGGTATTTGATTAAAACATCTAAAGTGTCAATGAAATATCTTACTTGTTTGTTGAATTCTACTTTGATAAAATTCTGGCTATTGAAAATGGGAAAAATGCAAGGAAGCATCTATCAAGTAGATAAGGATCCTTTGGTAAATATACCAGTTTTTATTCCTGATAAACAAACAGAGAATACCCTTAGTGAGTGTTGTGATAAAATTTATAAGATCAGAGGAAAGAACAAAAATGCAGATATATCAGAAATTGAGAAGTTTATAGATGATATTGTTTATAGCGCTTATGGTTTAACAAGAAATGAGATTTTGACTGTAGAAAATACTATTGGGGCATGGGAAAACTCGAAGAAGTAATTCAAATGACCAAGCCAAAGGCGATCAACCGTAAAAAGTTGGTCGCTTTTGTTTTGCTCATTTGCAAATATAAATTGCCAGGGCAATTTATAAATCTCGTATGCGGGTACCGGCATACGAGAACAGGCGGTGATAGTTCACAATGTATGTGAATGGTCATCGCCTGAAACTTTCTAAGAAGGCTCCGGTGGAGCGTTCTTAGAAAACGGAGAAGCTGTGAGAACCAACTGGCCAGTGGTTTGAAACAGATTGTCCGGCAGGAGTACAGAGGGCGCAGCTCTTTGTGCAAGGGTACAGGGAATGCAACATCCCTGTGCGGGTCAAGGGCGGCAGCCTTGCCCAGTCAGTGGCGTTTCGCCACTTAGTACTGGGTATTACCTGCGCATAAATGAAGCAGGACAGCAGCAGAGCTGCTTTGATTTCCTTGACAACACTCAAAAAGAAATGGAGGAAAAGCCTTTGAGGTTGACACGACACAATGGCCGTTCCGGTAAAAATGGTGCTTACAATCCAAAGCATAATGACCGTAGGTTTGATTTGGAAAACAGCGAACACATTGATGTGGAGCGAGCCAAAAGAAATATTTATTGGGACTGTTATCGTGGTATCACAACTTTCGATAACCGTAATGCAGATGCCGAACAGGATTTTTCTTTTGAAAAAGTAGAGCAGATGTATTACACCGCCCAATATGACGATTTCATTTTCTTTCAAAATGAGAGAAATATAAAAAACAGACATCCGGAAAGAAATAGAACCGTGGAGGACTTGCTGAAAAATAAAAAGACCTGTCCGGAAGAAACCATTTATCAGATAGGAACAGTGGAAGAATCCGTACCGCCGAAAATTTTGTTGCATGTGGCAAATGATTTCTTTGGAGAAATGGAAAAAAGGTTTAGTACTCATGTTCACATTCTGAACTGGGCATTGCATCTGGATGAGGGAACTCCCCACATTCAGGAACGTCATGTGTTTGATTGTAAAAATCAATACGGCGAGCTTTGTCCGCAACAGGAAAAGGCATTGGAGGAACTGGGAATACCACTTCCCGATCCGACTAAGCCGAAGGGCAGACACAACAACCGCAAGCAGACTTTTGATGCTATGTGCAGAGAAATGTTGTTTGAAATTTGTGAGCGTTATGGTCTGCAACTGGAGCGTGAGCCAATCTATGGTGGGAAAGCCTATCTGGAAAAAAATGATTTCATTATTGAAAAGCAGAAGCAGGTCATGGCAGAAAAAGAGCAAGCACTTTCAGAAATTACAATGAAACTGGAAGATGCGGAAACTCTGGTGGAAGAAATTGCGGATACTGCCTATGAGAAAGCCTGTGAAGTGATTGCGGAAACGGTTTTTGCAGAAACACAGAAACGGGATTTGGAAACTGTAGCAAATTATCAGAAGTGGATTACAGAAGAAAGTAATGTTCCGGCTGATAAAAAATCTGCTATCAGTAAATCTCTGGATGCTCTGCAAAACAAAATGAAGAAAACGGCGGACAAGCTTCTGAATAAAGTTTTGACTGTATTGAAGCTACCGACAGTCAAAGAAAAGAATATGGCTGTGGTAAAGGAAAAGGCAAAAGAATCGTTGCTTGCGAAGTTGCAGCGTAATAAAGAACTTGTGAAAAAGGATGGTGATTCGGATAAGAAGATCAAACAAAAGAATATGGAACGCTAACAAGCACTTGCCATTTATGTCGGAAATGTCAGGTGTTTTTTCTATGGGAGGGCTGTGCTATGAATGTATTTGATGCAGTCAAGCAGTCGGTCACTACAAGACAGGCTGCGGAAATGTACGGACTAAAAGTTCGTAGAAATAATATGGCAGCCTGCCCTTTTCACAATGATAGAACTCCCAGCATGAAAGTGGACAAGCGCTTTCATTGTTTCGGGTGTGGAGCTGATGGCGATGTGATTGATTTTGTATCAAGGCTTTATGGTATCAGCAGTCTGGAAGCGGCACAAAAGACAGCTTTAGACTTTGGAATATCTTATGACCGTAAGCCTGTAAAAACGAAGTCAAAGAAAACAGTACGTCAAAAATCAGATGCACAGATCTACGCAGAAGCCGAGCAGCTTTGCTTTCGAGTTCTGTCAGACTACTACCATCTTTTGAAAAAGTGGGAAATAGATTATGCTCCCAACATGGAAGAGGAAACATGGCATCCGCTGTTTGTGGAAGCCTTACAGAAAAAATCACATTTAGAATATCTTTTGGATATTCTGGCGTTTGGAGAAATAGAGGAAAAATCATTGCTTGTGATGGAATACGGGAAGGAGGTGGCGTCACTTGAACAACGAATTTCAGAATTTACCTGCCGAGAAGCAGAAACAGGCATTGGAAGTAGCCAGTGATCTGGAAAAGCCTTGTTCTCCTGCTGAGGTTAGGGAACTTTTAGATCGAACGGAGAATGGCGGCGTGAAGAACAGCATTAAAAACTGTCTTACGGTATTCCGTCTGGATGAGGTGCTTCACCAAAGCATTTGCTACAATCTGTTTACAGAAAAAACGGATATTGTAAAGCCACTATGGTGGCATAAAAGAAGTCCGGTTCTGAATGAAACGGATGTAAATTATCTGATGCTTTATCTGGAAGAAAATTACGGATTTAGTGTGGAATCAAAAATTTCGAGGGCGATTTCAATCATTGCTGATAAAAACAAGTATCATCCGATTCAGGAAAAACTGAAAAGTCTGGTGTGGGATGGCGAGAATCGTATCGAAAATGCCTTGCTACATTTCCTTGGAGTGGAGAAGAATGAATATACCAGTACAGCGATGCAGCTGTTTATGTTGGGTGCCATTCACAGAATCTTTCGTCCAGGCTGCAAATTTGAAATGATGCTCTGTCTTGTAGGAGGCCAAGGAGCAGGCAAGTCCACGTTCTTCCGTTTTCTTGCATTAAAAGACGAATGGTTCACAGACGATCTGAAGAAGTTGGATGATGATAATGTATTTCGTAAAATGCAGGGGCATTGGATTGTGGAGATGTCGGAGATGATTGCTACGGCCAATGCCAAAAGCATTGAAGATATAAAATCGTTCCTCAGCCGTCAGAAGGAAACCTATAAAATTCCTTATGATAAGCAGCCGGATGACAGACTTCGACAATGCGTGTTCGGTGGCACTTCCAATACTTTGGATTTTCTGCCACTTGACCGTACCGGAAACCGAAGATTTCTTCCTATTATGGTTTATCCAGAAAATGCAGAGGTACACATTATGGCAGACGAAAAAGCATCCAGAGCCTATATTGAACAAATGTGGGCAGAAGCTATGGTAATTTACCGAAGCAAAAAGTATAAGCTTTCCCTTTCAAAAGAAATGGAACAATATCTGAAAGAATTTCAGAAGCAGTTCATGCCGGAAGATACGAAAGCGGGCATGATTCAGGGATTCTTGGATGGTTACAATGGAAATATGGTCTGCTCCAAGATGCTTTATAAGGAAGCCTTGAATCATCCATTTGATGAGCCGAAGCAATGGGAAATACGTGAAATTAACGATATTATGAACAATTCCATTGTGGGATGGAAGCAGTTCACAAATCCAAGGCATTTTGCCGGATATGGCAGGCAAAAAGGCTGGGAGAGTGACAATCAGATCGTGGCAACTGGAAAAAATTCTTTGGACGGCTTTGTGGAACTGACGGAGGAAGAAGCCAAACAGATGGAGCTGCTTTTTGGAAATACAGGGTGAATTGTCAGTTAAAATGCTATCGGGTTGTCGATTTGGTTGCGTGGAAAAATCCTTATTTTGCAAGGGATTTTCTTCTCTGACAACCAAAACAACCCATAATTATAAAAAGAATAGATTTAAAGTAACAGAGCTTTGTATTGGGATTTGACAGTTTGTTAAGGTCGGTTGCCGAACTTTGTTGTCATTTCTCTTTGCAAGGCTCTTTTATGGAGGTAAGCGAAAATGAACGTGCGAAATGAAGTGAGATCACATCTTGTGTGCGAGGGCGTGACCATGCAGGATGTATTGGAAAAATTGGAACAGCAGTATGGATGGAGCAGGAGCATTTCCAACTTGTCGGGGAAACTTCATCGAGAAACGCTGCGATATAAAGAAGCCGTAGAACTGGCAGATGTGTTGGGTTACGAGATTGTATGGAAAAAGAGGGGGGGGGTAAGTGCCTATGATGGATGAACAGAATCAAAATGTAGATAAGTATGATATTCCTGTCTGGAGAAAATACACTCTGAGTGTGCAGGAAGCGGCAAAATATTTTCATATTGGAGATAAGAAGCTGCGAAAACTGATTGACGAAAATCCGGATGCAGAGTTCATTCTGTGGAACGGCTCAAGACCTCAGATCAAGCGCAGAGTGTTTGAACAATATGTAGATGAAAAATTATCTGCCATATAAAAACGGCAAATACACGATAGATTCGGAGCCAAGTTTATGATATTATAGGTATATCATAGCTTGGCTCTTTTCTATGGCAGTTGGTTGATAGAAAGGAGAAACTGAATGTCAGAAGTAAGACGAGACAATAAAGGTCGCAAGTTATTTAATGGAGAGAGCCAGCGCAAAGACGGGAAATATGAATACAAGTATCAGGATGCATGGGGCAAGAGAAAAACGGTGTACAGTTGGAAGCTCACACCGACTGACCGAGTTCCGGCAGGAAAACGTGATGATATTTCCCTGCGAGAAAAGATTAAGCAGATTCAAAAGGACTTGAACAGCAATATCACACCGGATGGCGGGAATTTCACAGTTCTGGAACTGGTGGAAAAGTATATTTCACAGAAAACTGGTGTCCGTCATAACACAAGGTCAAATTACAACTTTGTGGTCAATGTGATTAAGAAAGAAGCCTTTGGTCAGAGGCGAATTGACAAGATTAAGGTGTCCGATGCTAAAGAATGGCTGATTAAGATGCAGCAGATTGATGGGCGAGGCTACAGTTCCATTCATACCATTCGTGGTGTAGTAAGACCTGCCTTTCAGATGGCGGTGGATGATGATTTGCTGGTAAAGAATCCTTTTGAGTTTCAGCTGAACACCGTTGTTGTGAATGATAGTGTCACAAGAGAAGCTATCACACGACAGCAGGAAAGAGATTTCTTGAAGTTTGTAAAGAACGACAAGCATTTCTGTAAGCATTATGACGGTATCTATATTCTGTTTAAAACAGGACTTCGTATTTCTGAGTTTGTCGGGCTGACGAAGAAAAACCTTGATTTTGAGAATAACAGAATCATCGTGGATCATCAGCTTCAGAGAACCAGAGATATGAAATATATTATTGAAGATACCAAGACAGAGAGTGGCGAACGTATGGTGCCGTTGACACCGGAAGTAAAGGAAGCGTTTCAACGTATTCTTGCCAACAGAAAGAATCCAAAGGTTGAGCCTATGGTAGATGGGTACAGCGGATTTTTGTACTTGGACAAGAATGGCAGACCGATGGTGGCACTTCACTGGGAGAAGTATTTTCAGCATATCCGTGAGAAGTACAACAAAATTTACAGGGTACAGATGCCGAAAGTTACTCCTCATGTTTGCAGACACACTTTCTGTTCCAATATGGCGAAGTCCGGAATGAATCCGAAAACACTTCAATATATCATGGGTCATAGTGACATCAGCGTGACGCTGAACACCTATACGCATCTGAACTACGATGATGCAGAGGAAGAAATGCAGAAAGTAGTAGAAGCAACTTCTAAGAAATCGACAACGCACCGTAAAAGGTGCGTGTCGTAAATCTTTTGAATTTACGACAGAATTTACGACAAATGATGGCAAAAACAAGCCAATATAAGCGTAGTTATACCAAGTTATGATTGTGGAGCCTCTGTCGTAGAAATGCCGAAGAGTGGCGTAAAATCAAGGAAAATCAGCATTTTCAAGGAGTTTTAAATATATGATAAAAGTGCTTTTTATCTGCCACGGCAATATCTGTCGTTCCCCCATGGCAGAATTTGTAATGAAAGATTTAGTAAAAAAAGCTGGTCTTGCAGACCAGTTTGAAATCGCCTCTGCGGCAACTAGCAGAGAAGAAATCGGAAACCCGGTACACCGAGGAACTCGCAACAAATTAAAACAGTACGATATTTCTGTAGATGGTAAATATGCCGTTCAAATGACCAGTGCTGATTACCGTTATTATGATTACATTATTGCCATGGAACGATACAACTTACGCAATATGGAGCAATTTGTTCATGGTGATCCGGATCACAAAGTGCATCTTTTACTGGATTTTACAGATCGCAAGGGCGATATTGCAGATCCGTGGTATACAGGAAATTTTGATGAAACGTATGATGATGTTTTAGAAGGATGTCAGGGTTTACTGGCGCATATCAGACGTGAGATCGCTTCCAACTAACTAATAGATGGTGAATGATGAATGACGAAATCAAGGGGAGGAAAGTCAGAATGGCATTAAGTGATCAGGAAATAGATCAAACGCTGTATGCAGTGTATGTTACAGTACAGAAAAAGTGCTGAGAACACTCTTGGTTAAAAGCAATATGTACCTCAGATATTTCGAAAAAAGAAAACGTGATATCTGAGGTTTGCTATTTTAGAGAGAGAAACCAGGGCATTTTTGTACAGAAAACTTTTTTTGAAAAAAAGGTACACTTTTCATATGTCCTGAATTGACTTTATAAAATGGTGTTTTTCACAAGCTGTTGATATACCTTTTCATCGCGTAAAATATCATCAATGGTAACCCATTCATCTGGCTGGTGGGCTGCTTCGAGACAACCAGGACCATAGGACATACAGTTGCGGTTGTGGAGTTGCCCGGCAATGACGGCGGTATCCGTGTAACCAGTAAAACAGCTGATTTGAGGAACTTTACCGGTGACTTCCTGACAGGACATTTTCAAATTTGCCAGAAGAGGAGAATCCGAATTTTGTTCAATCGGTGGTCGGTTGCCGGTGATTTTATAAGTTGCAGAAATACCACTGACGGACTGCTCCGCGTGTTCAATGGCAGTTTCCACGATAGCATTTGTTTTTTCTGTATTCAATGGCGGAACCAGACGCATGTCGATCCAGACTTTACAGTGATCCGGTACAACATAAGGACGATAACCGCCGGTGATCTGACCGAAAGTAACCGTGGAACTTCCCATGTCAGGATGAACGGGGGCATACAAAATCGCATGCCGGATCTCACAGATAATCTCAGACATTGCAGCAATGGCATCGGCACCTTTCCATGGCGTGCTTGCATGGGCAGTGTGCCCTTGTACGTCAATCTCATACCATGTGCGACCTTTGTGTGCCATCTGAATCTGCCCGTTGGTCGGTTCGGCATCAATCACCCAGTCGTGATCTGTGATCCAACCAGATTGTATACATGCTTCGGAACCACGCATGAAATCTTCTTCGTCCATAGAACAGATTAGCTTTAATGTCTGTTTTGGTGTTTTGCCGGATGCTTTCAACATTTCTGCTGCATATTGAAACGCGGAAAGACAGCAGGCAAGACCGGATTTCATATCACAGGCGCCGCGACCATATATTTTTCCATTTTTTTCGATGGCAGCAAAGGGTGGTAGCGTCCATCCATCGCCTACGACAACAGTATCCATGTGACAGATCATTACCAGTGCAGGAAGGGATGGATCACCGGTCAGCTCAGCCATGAGATTTGGGCGACCAGGAAGCACTTCCTGACGTGTTAATTGCACATTTGGATATGAAGCAAGTTGTGATGTGATCCAGTCTGCCATTGTGTTTTCATAAGTACCAGGATCGGTGCTTTCAATTTGGATCATTTGCTTTGTCATTGTAACTGCGCGAGATGGTAGAGACATTTATAAAACCCCCTAAAAAATTATTTAAATCAAGTTTTGAATCTATATATTAGGAATTCTAATATAAAATTAATTGAATTAGATTAAACGGTCTAAAACATAAATTATTATAACACTCTTTATTGGTATGTGCTATCAATTTTTTTCTCTTAAAAAAACATATAGGATGACGAAAAAAGACTGGTGTGATAGAATGGTTGCAAATGGAAAAAGATTTGCCAGAAAGTAATTATCTGGCAGAAATAAGATGATTTGGGTGTCAAAACCCCCAAATTTTGATTACACGGATTGTTCCGTGCTTTGCACTCCCACAATCCTTCCCGCTATTCGCATATCGTGGGATAAAAATCCCACTTTTATGCTCATATCGGGGCGTGCCCCAAGGTCATTCATCCACCCTTGTGCAAGCACAGGTGGACTCAGACCTTTAGGCACTGTAATCGTAAGATATTAAGAATAGAGGTTGGATGGAATGTATTATGTACCTGATGGCACAGAAATGTGCGGATTTTATGAATGTGAAGAATGTGCAAACAGATTTTTATCGCTGAAAATCGGTCCAAAACTTGTGTGCCCGTATTGTGGAGAAGAACCGGATATGGAGATCGGACCGGATGAAGAAATGCCGGTGGCAAAAGAGACAGCAAAACTTCTGGAAGTAGTAGAAGGTGCGGAAAATGTGGAGCGTATGGATGCATTACTTTCTCTGGCAGTAACTGGTGGTGACTATGACTGGATCTAAATTGTTTTGTTCAAATTTGTAATAAACAAAAGTACGGCATAATGATAAAATATCGGACTAAATTAACAAGAGCAACAGGAGAACAGAAAAATGTTTTTTATGATGGGAATCACAGATGGAAGAAAAAATCTGGATTATAACCAGACAGAAATCTGTGGCGTGTGTGGACGATACGGACGTTTTCAAGTGTTTATGACATACACCGTATTGTCGCTGTTTTTTATCCCGTGTTTCAAATGGAACAGGCACTATTATGTGCAGACCAGTTGTTGTAACACATTGTATGAACTGGATAGGGAGATTGGTCGAAGAATTGAGCGCGGTGAAGATGTGCGGATCTTGCCGGAACATTTGCAAAAAGTTGGAAATGGTAGAGCAGGGTATCGTTATGGTGGTTATAAATGTTGCGCGAATTGTGGGTATGAGACCACCGAAGATTTTGTGTTCTGTCCAAAATGTGGCACGAGATTATGATACTTTAATTATATGAGGCTGGGTCAAAAGATGCCATACGAATTGTTCCGTACTTCGTACTCCCGCAATTCTACCCAATATTCGCATATCGTGAAGCTGACGATCTACTTTTATGCCCATATCGGGGCGGGTCATTAAGCAATAAAACCACTCCGGTGCAAGCACATCGTGGTTTCAGGCTTTTGACCCTGGCATCATTATATCAGATATATGATTTTATAAGCGGTATTAAGGAGTGCATTTGTATGTGGAAAATCAAACAGATTGCCGAGGCAGACTTTGGGTGTGAAGAACGACTGCCGGGTGAAAAATTAAAATGTCTGGTTATATTAGAAAATGAAAATGGTGACACACGTCGACTGGAAGCCGAAGATGAATGGCTCACGGAACAGGGACTGGACGAGGGCAGTATGTGGAATATTACTGATGAAAAAAACATTTAATGAAAGCAATTTTTGAAAGTATATGGGATGAGTGTATTATAGTGCATCTCGCAGCAAGAATACCGAGGGTATTCTTGAATGTTAATGAAGAAATATGTTAATGAAGAAATCGGAGAAACTTTTCTCAATAAGCGTTTCAGTGAACGACTGATTTTCACAAGGTTTTGCGCGAACGGGAACCGACCAGCTTTTATCAGAGGTGGGAGTGAGCGCGATGAAACCGCAGTGAAATGAAGGTAGTGAACGGTTAGCGATTGAGGAAAGTTTCTCCGATTTCGTATTCATTCAATATCTAAATTTAATCCAAAATCTGTTTCCCGGTCACGTCTAAATGATAATTTTCCCGGTAAATCAATTCAGAAATCGGTACCAGCTGAAATCCTTTTTCTTCCAACTGCGTTAGTAGTGTGTCCAACGCATCTGCTGTATATTTTGCCCCATTATGGCACAAAATGATAGCCCCGCCGGTCAGCTGCTTATTGTCACAGACCCGGGTAATAATATCGTCTACACCGTAATCTTTCCAATCAAGGCTGTCGATGGACCATTGAATTGGATAATATCCACATGAGAGGACACCAGTGATGACCTCATTATCATAATCGCCGTAAGGCGGCCGGAAAAGAAACATATCATATCCGGTCAACGCTTTCACTTTTTCATGCACAGACATGATTTCATCCCGGATTTCCGTATCGGACAACTGACTCATATTTTTATGATTCTGACTGTGATTTCCGAGGTCGTGTCCGCCTTCGTAAATTGCCTTCACATCATCGGGATAAGAATCGACCCATCCACCCGTCATAAAAAACGTTGCATGAACATTATGTTTTGCAAGAATCTCAAGAATCCGTGCGGTATCCTCATTGCCCCAGGCGGCATCGAAGGAAATTGCAATTTTCGCTTCTTTGGTATCCACACAATAAATCGGAAGTTCTTTGCCGTTTACAGTATTGTTAACAGAAATCACTCCGGTTGTCATCTGGAAATAAATAGTTATGGCAAGGATGCTGCAGACTACGACCGGCAGCAGAAGGGAGAAACGTTTTTTCTTTTTCATAGGTTCTCCTTCGGATATGAGATTATTAAATATATATGAAAGCAGGCGGTTTCTTATGTGCATAAATACAGAAAAGGCCGTGAAATGTCTGGGAAAAAATACAGTAAGAAATATGTAAAAAATAACAATAATAGTTGACTTTCTGTTTAATAATAGTATAATCGAAATCGTGTGAAAAGTTTAGTAATAGTCAACTTTATGTTTGATAATAGAAATGGAAGCGAGAAACATGGAACCGAATTATGTGAATTGCAGAATCGGAGAAAAAATAAAAGATCTGAGAAATCAGAATGGTCTGACGCAGCAGGAACTGGCAGACCGGGCAGAATTGACAAAAGGATATATTTCACAGCTGGAGCGTGGACAGGTGGCTCCTTCGGTGGTAACGCTGCTGGATCTGATCGAATGTCTGGGAACGACACCGTCTGAATTTTTTAAGGAGACGGAAGAAGAACATGTGGTGTATTCAGAAGGCGCATTTTTTGAAAAAATCGATGAATCCGGAAACAGCATCCAGTGGATCGTGCCGAATGCGCAGCAGTATCAGATGGAACCTCTGCTTGTGGTGGTTCAGCCAAAGGAAAAACTGCAGGAAGATAAGCCACACGAGGGGGAGGAGTTTGGATATGTAATCTCCGGGCGAATCCGGCTGCACCTTGGTGACAAAACATATACCGTGAAATCCGGGGAAAGTTTTTATTTCTGTGCGAACAGAAATCATTATATTGAAAATACCGGCAGCCGACCGGCAAAGTTTGTGTGGGTAAGTACGCCGCCAACGTTTTAACTCAATGAAAGGAACTCACTGATTGCATATTATAAATGTAAAACAGTAAGGGGACTTATAACGGCTGCTGGGGAAATGTGAAAAATAATAAACATGAGGAGAGATGGGATGGAACAGTCAATTTTAAATTTACAGCATCTGACGAAATCTTTTGATGGGAAAAAGATTCTGGATGATCTGAGTATTGATATTGGGAGAAATGAATTTGTGACATTGCTGGGACCTTCCGGCTGCGGCAAGACAACGACATTGCGTATTATCGGTGGATTTGCTACACCAGATGAGGGAAAGGTGATTTTTGACGGAAAGGATATTACAAATCTGTCTCCGGACAAACGTCATATCAATACTGTATTTCAAAAATATTCTTTATTTTCTCATATGAGTGTTGGAGAAAATATTGCATTTGGATTGAAATTAAAGAAAAAAAGTAAATCTTATATTCAGGATAAGATCAAATATGCATTGAAACTGGTGGATCTGGAAGGATTTGAGGACCGACATCCGATGTCTCTCTCCGGTGGACAGCAGCAGCGTATTGCCATTGCCCGTGCCATTGTAAATGAGCCGGAAGTGCTGCTTCTGGATGAGCCGCTTGGCGCACTGGATCTGAAGCTGCGTCAGGATATGCAGCAGGAGCTGATCAAAATTAAAAACGAACTGGGCATTACTTTTGTTTTTGTTACGCATGATCAGGAAGAAGCGCTGACCATGTCTGACCGCATCATTGTTATGAACCAGGGACTGATCCAGCAAGTAGGTACACCAGTAGATATTTACAATGAGCCGCAGAACGCTTTTGTAGCAGATTTCATAGGTGAGAGCAATATCATAGACGGTGTGATGCCGAAAGATTGTCTGGTGGAGATTCTCGGATGTCCGTTCCCGTGTGTGGATACTGGTTTTGCACAAAATGAAAATGTCGATGTAGTGATCCGGCCGGAGGATATGGAATTTGTACAGCCGGGCGAGGGTATGATGGACGGTGTTGTGACATCGATTCTGTTTAAAGGTGTTCATTATGAGATGAAAGTGCAGGCCAAAGGATTTGAGTGGCTGGCGCACAGTACCATTGCTTATCAGCCAGGTACAGAAATTGGTCTGTATGTAAAACCGGAAAATATCCAGATTATGCACAAACCAGCGTCTTCCGCACAGGAGGTTATCAAAAAGAATGAATAAGAGAAGCTTACTGGCCACACCGTATATTATCTGGATTATTGGATTTACGGTATTGCCGATTTTGATGATTATTATTTATGCGCTGAGAGATGGAAACGGTGGATTTACAATGGTGAACATCCTGGCGATTTTTCAGCCGGTACATTTGAAAGCCTTATTGATGGCTCTTTGGCTGGCGTTACTCTGCACAGCTGTCTGTCTGGTGCTGGCATATCCGTTGGCGATGATCTTGCGGAAATTGAACATCGGAAAACAGGGAATGATGGCAATTATTGTAATCTTGCCGATGTGGGTGAATTTTGTACTTCGTATCATGGCGTGGCAGTTATTGCTATCTAGAAACGGAATTATAAATGCGATTTTGGGTGTGCTCGGACTACCGGGACAGGATCTGGCAAACTCTAACGTAGCAATCGTGATCGGTATGGTATACGATTATCTGCCATTTATGATCCTCCCCGTATACAATGCAGTTACTGAACTGAACGAGGATATCCTCGAGGCAGCCAGAGATCTTGGAGCATCGCCAAAAGCGGTACTGACAAAAATCATGATTCCATTGACAATGCCGGGAATCATTAGTGGAATTACCATGGTATTTGTTCCGTCACTGACCACTTTTGCTATTCCGGACATTCTGGGCGGAGGCAAAATCATGCTTATTGGAAATATTATTGAACAGGAATTTTCAACCAGTATGAACTGGAATCTTGGCTCTGGCTTATCTATTGCGCTGATGATTTTTGTATTGATCAGCATGATGTTTACTTCAAAAACAGATGTAGGAAAGGAGCGCAGCGTATGGTAAAGCGATTTTTTATGAAATTTTATCTGGTGCTGATCATTGCTTTTTTATATATTCCGATTGCAGTGCTTGTGGTACTTTCCTTTAACGCATCCCGATCAAGGGTTGTCTGGGGTGGATTTACACTGATGTGGTATCAGAATCTGCTGCAAAACAGTGATGTGATGGCAGCGTTGCAGAACACACTGACCATCGGTTTTGCATCAGCGGCGATTGCAACGGGAATCGGGCTTCTGGCAGCTGTCGGTATTGATGCAATGAAGAAGAAAAATTACGCGCTGACACTTGGTGTTGGAAATATTCCGATGCTGAATGCGGATATTGTAACCGGTATCGCACTGATGTTGTGGTTTTCCAGATTTATGAATTTAGGTTATGCAAGCATTTTGCTGGCGCATATCACTTTTAATATCCCTTATGTCATTTTGAGTATTTTACCAAAACTGCAACAGATGGATATGAGTGTATACGAGGCAGCAAGAGATCTTGGTGCAAATAGTGTTACTGCATTTGTACGTGTCATTCTTCCGATGATCTTCCCATCTGTGATGAGTGGATTTTTCATGGCACTGACCATGTCCATGGATGATTTTGTTGTTACGTATTTCACAAAAGGAGCCGGAATCAATACTTTATCTACGATGATCTACGGTGAGTTGAAACGAGGTATCAAACCGGAAATGTATGCACTTTCTACATTGATTTTTGGAGTAGTACTGGTAGTTTTATTGCTGGTAAACTATGTTCCGAGAATTCATCAGAGCAGAGTGAACGCATGTCACAAAGGAACCGCGATCATGAGCAAGTAACGAAAGCGGATTGCGAATGTCCGCTTTATAAGAGCAACGGTTCAATTAAGAAGAAAAACGTGATTGCTGTAAAATATTTTATGAGAAAACTATTTTTATAGCAAAAAATAACAAAAATAGTTTATGGGATAAAAACGCCGGACGAATGGAAAGGTGACAGTATGAAAAATAAAAAATGGAAAAGCCGGGTGGCAATGGCGCTGTGTGTTGCTATGACCGGAATCTTGGTCGGCTGCGGTGCTACCGGAGAAGAAGAATCTTCCGTAGATATGTCCGAAGCAGGCGGGAAAGACACAATTGTAATATTAAACTATGGAGAATATATTGACACTTCGGTGTTGAAGCAGTTTCAGAAGGAGACAGGCATTAAAGTACTCTATGAGGAGGCAACGACACCGGAAGAGATGTATTCCAAATATAAGGCAAGTACGATTCCTTATGATCTGATCTGTTCTTCTGATTATATGGTAGAGCGGCTTATCGAGGAGGGGGAAACCGAAGAAATCGATTACAGCAAAATGCAGTATATCGATAACATTGGAAATCTTTACTGGGAAATGTCAAAATCCTATGATCCGGACCTTAAGTACAGCATCCCGTATTTCTGGGGAACGGTAGGAATCCTGTATAATACAAATATGGTAAATGAAGAAATTACAAGTTGGGACAGTTTGTTTAATGGAGAATATGCCAGAGAGATCATTATGCAGAACAGTATCCGAGATGCATATATGTGTGCATTAAAATATAAGGGATATTCCCTGAATACGACAAATCGAAAGGAACTGGAAGAGGCACAGAACCTTCTGATCGAACAGAAACCGGACGTGGAAGCATATTTCGTGGATGAAGTTCGAGAGGAAATGGTTGCGGGAAATGCAGCACTGGCAGTTTGTTATTCGGGTGAAGCATATCTGGCGAACGAATATGATGAAGAACTGGAATATGTGGTTCCGGAGGAAGGTTCCAACGTATGGTTTGATTCCTGGATGATGATGAAAAAGGGAAAAAATCACGAAGGAGCATTGAAGTTTCTTGATTTTCTTTGCAGAGAAGACATTGCAATGAAAAATTTTGAGGAAATTTATTATCCGACACCGAATACAGCGGTGTATGATGCACTGGATGAGGAAACAAAAACGGATCCACTCATTTTCCCAAGTGAGGAAACGCTGGAAAAATGTGAGGTATATAAGGCGTTGGATGCAGATACCACCGCATTGTACAGTCAGCTTTGGAAAGAACTTAAAACAAGCTGACGATGAAAAGATTAGAGCAGGATACTGATAGGTATCCTGTTTTTTCCCTTGTGGAAATATCCGGATTGGGGTATAATAGGAACGCTTATGAAATAAAGATAATGATTCAGATATTCATGATGAAAAAAGACAGAGCCTGAATCGAAATAAATATACAGAAAGAGGTAGAGTTATGGCTAAAGTCAGAACAAGATTTGCACCGAGCCCGACAGGCCGTATGCATGTTGGTAATCTGCGTACCGCTTTGTACACATATCTGATCGCAAAGCATGAGGGCGGAGATTTTGTATTAAGAATAGAAGATACTGACCAGGAGCGTTTTGTAGAGGAAGCACTGGGAATTATTTATCGTACATTGGAAAAAACAGGTCTGATCCACGATGAGGGACCGGACAAAGATGGCGGTTATGGCCCGTATATCCAGAGTGAGCGCTGCGAGAGCGGTCTTTATCTGGAGTATGCAAAAAAACTGATCGAGAAAGGTGAGGCTTATTACTGCTTCTGTGACAAAGAGCGTCTGGATTCTTTAAAACAGAACATCAATGGCAAAGAGATCAGTGTGTATGACAAGCATTGTCTGCATCTTTCCAAAGAAGAAATCGAGGCAAACCTGGCAGCTGGAAAACCGTATGTTATCCGTGCCAATGTGCCAAACGAAGGTGAGACAACGTTCCATGATGAGATTTATGGAGATATTACACAGCCGAACGCTGAGCTGGATGACATGATCCTGATCAAATCTGATGGATATCCGACTTACAACTTTGCAAATGTGGTAGATGATCATCTGATGAATATTACACATGTTGTCCGTGGTAATGAGTATCTGTCTTCTGCACCGAAATATACAAGATTGTACCATGCCTTCGGATGGGAAGAACCGAAATATATTCACTGCCCGCTGATCACAAACGAAGAGCATCAGAAATTGAGCAAACGTAGCGGACATTCTTCTTACGAAGACCTGATCGAGCAGGGCTTTTTATCTGAGGCTGTTGTAAACTTTGTTGCACTGCTTGGATGGAGCCCGGTAGATAACCGTGAGATCTTCTCCTTAGAGGAACTGGTGAAAGAATTTGATTATCATCACATCAGCAAATCTCCGGCTGTTTTTGACATGGTAAAACTGAAATGGATGAACGGTGAGTACATCAAAGCAATGGATTTTGATGCTTTCTATGAGATGGCTGAGCCGTACATCAAAGAAGTGGTACATCGCAACTGTGATTACAAAAAAATCGCCCAGATGGTAAAGACACGTATCGAGATTTTCCCGGACATCAAAGAGCATATCGATTTCTTTGAGACTGTTCCGGAGTACGATGTGGCAATGTATACTCATAAAAAGATGAAAACAAATGCAGAAACATCTCTGGTTGTTTTAAAAGATGTATTACCATTATTGGAAGAGCAGGAAGATTATAGCAACGATGCCCTGTACGCAATGCTCAGTGCTTATGTAAAAGAAAACGGATACAAGAACGGTTATGTAATGTGGCCGATCCGTACCGCACTTTCCGGAAAACAGATGACACCGGGCGGAGCAACTGAGCTGATGGAAGTACTTGGAAAAGAAGAGTCCATCACTCGTATCAAAGCTGCTATCGAAAAACTGACAGCAGAAGCATAAAAATGACAACTATTAATGTGAGCTTTCCAGTGAAAGGGTTCTGAATAGTTGTAAAAGTAAATATATATATCAGATCTGACATCAGGGGAGGGATAAGAGTACCTGATCATGACGGAACTCTTTCCCTCTCTTTTTGCGTGTAAAATCTTATGTTTATTTAGGAATAGTTGTGCTTAAAAAGGCGCATACAAGATATAGTGGGAGTTAAAAGTTCCAACTTTACAGTCACTTTTTGGTAATTGTGCAAAGTGCTATTTTTTTATTTTTAAATTTCTTGAATTAAATGGGAAAAGTCGCGAAAAAAAGCAGTATTCTGAGTGATTTCCGAAAGTCAATATGTTAACTGAAATTTGTGGATATTGATAGAAAATCACTAGATATAGGATTTGCGATTGAAAAATAACACTAGATATTGTACAATGGTCGAGAACGGTTCTCTCGGGTCAATGCAAGGGTAATGATTGCAAGAGAACTGATATCATAAATAATAATTGTTCAGAGCTTTGTAAGGGGCAGGCTGATAAAGGCAGCTTTGGACAGTCATGAAATAGTATAGACAGAAGAAAAACAGAGAAAAATGGTAAGGAAGGGCGAGTGGAATGAAGATTATTAAACGTAGCGGGTCGGAATCGCAGTTTGATCTGGACAAAATTATTTCCGCAGTGATCAGAGCGAACGACAGTGTAGCTGAAACTGAGCGTATGAGCAAAGAGCAGATTGCAGTTATCGGTGCCAATATGCGTACGATTTGTGAAGGTATGAATCGTGCACTGAGTGTAGAGGAAATTCAGGATCTGGTGGAGAATCAGATTATGAACCAGAGAGCCTTTTCTGTAGCGCGTAACTATATCACCTACCGATATAAGAGAGCGCTGGTGCGTAAGTCCAACTCAACAGATGAGCAGATTTTAAGCCTGCTTGAGTTTGACAATGAGGAAGTAAAACAGGAAAATTCCAATAAAAATCCGGCAGTCAACAGTGTACAGCGTGACTATATGGCCGGTGAGGTAAGCAAGGATATCACAAAACGTTTCCTTCTGCCGTCAGATATCGTGGATGCGCATGAGAAAGGTTTGATCCATTTCCATGATGCTGATTATTTTGCACAGCATATGCACAACTGCTGTCTGGTAAATCTGGAAGATATGCTGGAGAACGGAACCGTGATCAGTGAGACAATGATTGAGAAACCACACAGTTTTTCCACTGCATGTAACGTAGCCACACAGGCCGTTGCACAGATCGCAAGTTCCCAGTATGGTGGACAGAGTATCTCCCTGTCCCATCTGGTACCGTTTGTACAGGTAAGCCGTGAAAAATACCAGAAAGAAGTTGCCTGCGAATTCGAGCAGAGCGGTATTGAGGCAGATGAAGAGACCATCAATAAAGTAGCAGAGCTTCGTGTACAGAAAGAAGTAAAACAGGGCGTTCAGATGATCCAGTATCAGGTGATCACACTGATGACCACAAACGGTCAGGCTCCGTTTATCACAATTTTTATGTATCTGAACGAAGTTCCGGAAGGACGCACCAGAGATGATCTGGCTATGGTCATTGAGGAAGTACTTAAACAGCGAATTCAGGGTATCAAGAATGAGAAAGGTGTTTATATTACACCGGCCTTTCCGAAACTGATCTACGTTCTGGAAGAGGACAACATCCATGAAGACAGTAAATACTGGTATCTGACAAAACTGGCTGCAGAGTGTACTGCAAAAAGAATGGTGCCGGATTACATTTCTGAGAAAATTATGTTTGAAAATAAAGTAGATAAAAACGGTGAGGGACACTGTTATCCGTGTATGGGATGCCGTTCTTTCCTGACACCATATGTAGATCCGGAAACAAACCAGCCGAAATATTACGGACGTTTCAACCAGGGCGTTGTAACTGTCAACCTGGTTGATGTTGCTTGTTCTTCTCAGGGAGATATGGATAAATTCTGGAAGATTTTTGATGAGCGTCTGGAACTTTGCCACCGCGCACTGGTTTGCCGTCATGAGCGTCTGGAAGGAACCCCTTCGGATGTGGCTCCAATCCTGTGGCAGCACGGCGCACTGGCAAGACTGAAAAAAGGTGAGACCATTGACGGATTACTTCATGGTGGATATTCCACAATTTCACTTGGATATGCAGGTCTGTGCGAATGTGTACGCTACATGACTGGAAAATCACATACAGATCCAAGTGCAACACCGTTCGCATTGGAAGTAATGCAGCATATGAACGATGTCTGCAACGAGTGGAAAGCAGAGCATAACGTAGATTTCAGTCTGTATGGTACACCGCTTGAGTCCACAACTTACAAATTTGCAAAGTGTCTGCAGAAACGTTTTGGACTGATCCCGGGCGTAACAGACAAGAATTACATTACAAACAGTTATCATGTTCATGTAACAGAGAACATTGATGCTTTCGAAAAATTGAAATTCGAAGCACAGTTCCAGAAGCTGTCTCCGGGAGGAGCAATCAGTTACGTGGAAGTGCCGAATATGCAGCAGAATTTGGATGCAGTACTTTCCGTAATGCAGTACATTTATGATAATATCATGTATGCAGAGCTGAATACAAAGAGTGATTTTTGCCAGGTATGCGGATATACGGGCGAGATCCAAATTGTCGAGGAAGATGGAAAATTAGTCTGGGAGTGCCCGAATTGCGGAAATCATGATCAGGATAAGATGAATGTAGCACGTCGGACATGTGGTTATATTGGAACACAGTTCTGGAATCAGGGAAGAACTCAGGAGATTAAGGAGAGAGTGCTTCATTTGTAGACTTAAAGATGTATAAAAGAGTTTGCAAAAAAACAAAAAATCTTCACAAATTTTTTTTCAGGAATTTGTAACATGAACTGAACTTAAAACCCCAAAATTTTTTTTTCGGGTGAAAAAAAGAGACCATTATAGAATTACTGTTTTTGACAGTTTCATAATGGTCTTTTTTATAAAGTATAAAGAAAATCAACAGATGTTGACAGTGCAAAAAGAGAAATGTATGATGTTTTTATGAAAATAGAAATAGGTATGGAGGGGCGTACTATGAATGGCAAAAAAAAGGCAATAAAGGTAATTATTATTGTACTCATTGCAGCAGTTGCATTTGGATATGGGGCTTATGCAACGATGCGTCCGGGGGTATATGTGGGAGATGATTTTCTCTATGAAAAAAGTGCTTCAAGGTATGAAAAAGATGCATCTAATTATATAGAGCAGACATCGGATCATGAATTTACAATTGTTTCTCACGATAAAAAACAGGAAGTTTCCTATGAGATAGAAAAGGAACAAATTACATTTTATTTTCCAGATCAGACTATATCAGGAAACTGGGATACAGAGCAGAAAGAGTTGTATAATAACGGAGTGCCAGTACTCCAGAATGGAAATTTTGAATTTTCTGAAGATGGCGTGAATATTGCTCCAGACATGGGACAGGAGCGTTGCAGTTACGCACTGTGCAGGATCATCTATAATGATCAGGAAACAATTTCCAAATGGTATATGAATATACTTGGACTGATTTTGTATATACTTGGAATTATCTGTGTGATGTATCCGGAAGAATGCTATTTTTTCCTGAAAAGATGGCAGTTTAAAAACGGCGAGTTGTCCACTTTTGGACGGTTGTGGCAGCAGATCGGTGGCGGTATTATTGCAGGATTCGGTATATTTATCATGACTGGAATGGCAATGTTACTTGCAAAATAAAATTCCATAAAAGATGGTATCGTATTATAATAGAGGAAAACATATCAGATGTGAGATAACTCTCATCCCTATAGGTGGTGAGCAATAAGAATGCCGAGGGCATTCTTGAATAGTGGAGGAATGAAAGAATGATATTACCAAAAGATCCGGTCATGCTTTTAAGTGTAGTAAATACAGAACTGAGAGATCATTATCCATCATTAGCAGAATTAGCAAAAGCTTATGGCATGTCTGAGAAGGAAATTACCGATCAACTGGCACTGATCAAGTATGAATATCAACCAGAGACAAATCAGTTTCGTTAAGAAGAAATAATAAGGATTGAGTGTCTGGAAAGAAGGTGAAACATGTATTATTGTAATATAAAAAAATCAGATATTGCAGATGGCCCAGGTGTGCGTGTGACATTGTTTGTATCCGGATGTACGCATCATTGTGAGGAATGTTTTCAGCCGGAGACATGGAATTTCACGTATGGACAACCATTTACAAAAGAAGTGGAAGAAGAATTGATGGAAGCATTGCGTCCAGGATATGTGGCAGGATTAACTTTGCTTGGTGGAGAGCCGTTTGAGCCAGAGCATCAGTATGTGCTGCTTCCATTTTTGCAGCGAGTACGCCGTGAATTGCCGAAAAAAACAATATGGGCTTATAGTGGTTATGTATACGAAGAACTGACTGGTAAAGAAATCGGAACCGGAAGAGCACGTTGTGAGGTGACGGATGCGGTGCTTGCCTGTGTGGATGTACTTGTAGACGGAGAATTTATGAAGGATAAGAAAAATATCAGTCTGCAGTTCCGTGGATCGGAGAATCAGCGTCTGATCGATCTGAGAAAAACCGAGGATGCCGGTGAAATTGTATGGTGGGAAGGAAAATAGAAGTTACATATATTACTGCTTTACATTAATTGATATCAAAATATAAAAATAAGGGTTTTCGAGGCTATGACAAATGCTCGAAAACCCTTATTTTATGCGGATAACAGGACTTGAACCTGCACGGTCTCCCACCAGAACCTAAATCTGGCGCGTCTGCCAATTCCGCCATATCCGCAAATCTGGAAAACTAGATACAAAACGAATTATACCGAATAAAAGACAAAAAATCAACCGTGATTTTTATTAAAAAAAACATTAAATATGGGATGCTTTGCAAAAAGACCAGCCGGTGGTGATAAATTTGTTACTATTTATATATTTTTACGATTGATTTACGCTGATTTTTCTTATATTTTACCAATTTTCAATAAAATACGTTTAATCTAAAGACAAATTTACATTTTACTGGTAGAATGGATTCGTATGTAAAAATATATTTACAATTTTCTTACGACTATTACGGAGGATAAATATATGTCTATAGTAGAAGCGTTCTCATTATTGGGTGGCGTTGGATTGTTCCTTTTTGGTATGACGATCATGTCCGCTGGTCTGAAAAATGCCTGTGGAGATAAACTTCAGACAATTTTGGAACATGCAACCAAAAACAAACTTATCGCAATTGTTGTGGGACTTGGTATGACGGTACTTGTGCAGAGTTCTTCCGCAACGGATGTTATGGTCATCGGATTTGTAAATTCGGGTCTGATGAATCTGGGACAGGCCATCGGCGTAATCATGGGTGCTAATATCGGTACAACAATCACAGCACAGATCACAGCTTTCAATATCAGTACCTTTACACCGTTACTGCTTTTTGCCGGTGCAATCATGTATCTGTTTATGAAGAACAATTTTGTGAAACATGTAGGTTCTGTCATCATGGGCTTTGGTATGTTATTCCAGGGTATTACAATGATGAAAGTCGCAATTCAGCCGTTGTCCCAGAGTGAAGGATTTGTTTCATTTTTATCTACACTGAATAATCCGGCGCTTGCAATCTTGTTCGGTATTGCATTTACTGCATTATTACAGAGTTCTTCTTCTTCCACTGTCATTTTCCAGGCATTTGCCATTCAGGGATTACTTAGCTACAACGTAGCGGTATATCTGGTAATTGGTGCAGCTATCGGTTCTGTTACACCGAACCTGCTTGCAAGCCTGACAGCGAACAGAAATGGAAAGAGAGCAGCCATTTTGAATCTTCTGTTTAATGTGTTCCGAGCTGGAATTTTGGTCGCATTGATCAACATCTTCCCGATAATATTGACTGGAATCCAGAACCTGTCACCGAATGATATTGGTCGACAGCTGGCAAATACACATACGATTTTCGCAATTATTGCGGTTCTGGTCGAGTTACCGTTTACAGGAAGACTGATCTGGCTGGCAGAAAAAATCGTTCCGGTACTTCCGGAGGAAAATCAGCAGCTGGAAGACCGCTCTCTGGTTTACATGACACAGATTACGAAAGTACCGGCTCCGGTTGCTCTGCGTCAGACGCAGCGCGAAATTACACGTATGGGTCATATTGCTGCAGACAATTTGAAACGAGCATTGGATTGCTTTTTTGATTATAGTGCTTCTAAGGCAGCATCTGTACGTTCTCATGAGGAAAGTGTGAATATACTGAATCATCTGATTGCAGATGCCATGGTAGAGTTAAGATCCCTGGATCTGTCACCGGAAAATATGCGTCGTGTGTCCATGATGACAATTGCGGTTACAGATATCGAGCGTTTGTCTGATCATGCGGAAAATATGGTAGAGTATATCGAACAGATGAATGCCAAGAAAGCAGAAATGTCAGAAGCAGCGAGAAAAGAACTCTTGGATATGTCTCAGGATGCGCTGGATGCAGTATATCTGGCTTTGGATATTTTTGAAAAAGATGATTACAGTAAACTGGATCAAATTGAGATTCTGGAACAGCATGTGGATGATCATGAGAAAGATCTCATTAACAACCATATTGAACGTATTATGAATTCCATGTGTAATCCACTGGGCGGTGTAATTTTCTCTGATCTGGTTACCGATTTGGAGCGTTGCTCTGATCATGCCATTAATCTGGCTTATGCATTAAAGGAACGTCCGACTGAATTGGATGTGCCGAAAACCTTATAAATTCTTGTTTAGGGTAATTTGGAACAAGCAGAAACGAGCTCCAACAAGAACCTGAAAAATTTTCTGTGACCACTGCGTCGCTTATTTCCGACCGCTCCCGCGAACTCGCCCGCAA
>NZ_CAKRAS010000034.1 GCF_934295145.1 uncultured Eubacterium sp.
CTATTTGAGTGGATTGGAAACTAAATGATTTGTGTCAGCAAGTTTAAGGCAAGCGATAATTCATGAAATTCCAGTTTGTGAGGAGAATACATAATGAATAGACAATCAAAAGAACCAGAATATATCATCTGCCCTCGCTGCAACGAAGAAGTTTTCAAAGATGCCATCACCTGCCCATTCTGCAACTTTGGCATTTTGGCCTGGCTTGACGAAGCGATTGATGAAAATGGTAACTCTAAAAAACAGAGAAACTAAATGAGGAATAACAAATGAACTATCTATCCATCCATCATCCCGACCCGTCTGTCCGGATCCAAACCAATCACGACCGAAACCAGTAAACAGGTATCAAACCTTAACAGCTTTTGGAGTTGGGCTTATTCCAACGTCATGAATAATGCAGAACGTGGCGCCCTAGCGGAATACCTTGTTGCCTGCGCGCTTGGAGTGGCTGACAATGTCCGTGTCAACTGGGACAAGTATGACCTGCTATCCCCAGAGGGCATTGCCGTTGAAGTCAAATCATCCGGTTATCTGCAGAGTTGGGGCCAGGAAAAATTGTCCGCATTAAGTTTCGGCATCCACCCAACCTTCGGTTGGGACAGTGCAACGAATACATATTCCAAGGAGCTGACACGTCAGTCTGATATCTACGTCTTCTGTGTCCATAAGCACACGGACCAGGATACTGTAAATCCACTGGATATCGCGCAATGGGATTTTTACCTGCTGCCAACCAGAATCCTGAACGAAAAAGCCGGTGCACAGAAACATGCTAATCTGGCATCACTCATCAAAATGGGGGCTGAAAAATGTGACTTTGAGCATATCCACCAGAGAATCGTGGAACTGATACAGAAAGAAAAATAAAAACACCTTCACTCCTATCCGTTCGCAGCAGATCTGCGACCAGATAAGAAATATGTGATAAGAGCAGATATTCCGTCCGAACCGTCCCCGAATTGAATATGCAAAAGCAATACCTAGAAGTATAATTACCTCCGGGTATTTTTCATGTCCCTATTTTGCTTCTGCATATTCCCGCAACGGCGTTACCGGAATTCTGGTATAATCATTTTCCCATTCATCCAGTAGTTTCGTTCCTTCTTCTTCTGTCAGGTGTTGCATTTCACTTAACTCTATACCGTTTTCTCCATACAACCATGGGGAATCCGGATAATCATCGTAGTCATAGACCAACTCTTTTACTGTTTTTAGTGAATCTCCACCATCCCACATGAGTTTCTCCCATGATGTAATGCCCGCTCCGCCGGATCCAGTCAGCAGCAGGCTGTTATCCGGACAAAGATAATACCGGTTGCGTTCCCAGGAAGTTGCCAGATGGATAATCTCTCCACTAACATTCGCATAGACATCATAGGCAATGTCCGGCCATTCCTCATAAGCGGGCCGCGTTGTACCCATAATCAATTCCGGTGTCCCGTCACTGTTCAAGTCGCAGAAATAATACCCCACTTCATCCAGTCCCATCGCTCCATCGGTGTTATGCCAGAACATGTAGCTTTCTTCCCCATCTTCATCCCAACCATTAGTTGCATAATCACAAAACTGGTCAAGCACTTCCTTATACAGTTGTTGGCCTGCAGCGTCCATATCAGCTTCAGATGAGATATCCTCTCCGTCGTTCTCCCGCTCTCCGGACGGATCCGCTCCGGTCTCTGGTGTATCTTCGCTCATATCTACATCAGTGGAAGCATCCGGTTCATCCACACCGCTGCCCTGTTCACTGGAAGCAGAACTACCAGACTGCTGCGGCTCTTTTGTTCCGCATCCGGCGATTGTGGCAACTGAAACACTTATAGCCAGCAAAGCAGTTATTATTTGTTTTCGCATGATTTTCCCCGCACATTTTTTCTTTTTTTAAATTCTTTGAAACATCTGTATCTATTGTAACACGTTGGAAATGCTATGCCTATATGATTTTGTGATGTCGGCCAGGTAAATGAAGAAGTCGTGGATGCGAAAGGCTCCGTCCGAACCGTCCGAAAGAAAATACACAAAAGGTATAGAACATCAGTTCTCTTTTATGCTATAATATGGACATCAAAGGGGCAATATTATGCCAAAGACGGGTATGCCAGAAAGGAGCAACGATGCGATGGAAAAACAAAGTGTATTTATAGCAATCGATTTGAAATCATTCTATGCTTCTGTGGAATGCCTGGAACGGAACCGTGACCCGCTGACTACAAATTTGGTTGTCGCTGATAAAAGCCGGACAGAAAAGACCATCTGCCTTGCCGTGTCGCCATCCCTGAAAAGTTTTGGCATCTCTGGACGTGCCCGTCTGTTTGAGGTCGTACAAAAGGTTCGCGAGGTGAATGCAAAGCGACGCTATTATGCACCCAGACACCAGTTCGCCGCTTCATCGGATGATATCACGAAGCTGAATGCCGACCCATCTCTGGAGCTGGATTATATTATTGCTCTGCCTCAGATGGCTTTATATATGGATTACAGTACAAGGATTTACAACATCTATCTGAAGTATATTGCACCGGAGGATATCCACACCTATTCCATTGATGAGGTGTTTATCGACGCCACTCATTACCTAAGTACGTACCACATGACCGCGCATGAACTGGCAATGACCATAATACATGACGTGTTGGAAGAAACCGGTATCACCGCTACTGCCGGTATCGGGACAAATCTGTATCTGTGCAAGATTGCGATGGATATTGTGGCAAAACATATTGAGCCGGATGCAAACGGAGTGCGTATTGCAGAACTGGATGAGCTATCATACCGGAAACATCTGTGGGAACACCGACCACTCACTGACTTTTGGCGGGTTGGCCGTGGCTATGCAAAGAAATTGGAATATTATGGCCTTTACACTATGGGTGATGTCGCCAGATGCTCTATCGGTAAACCGATGGATGCATATAACGAAGACCTGCTATATAAGCTATTTGGCATCAATGCAGAACTGCTCATTGACCATGCCTGGGGATATGAACCTTGTCCGATGAAACTTGTGAAAGCATACAAACCAGAAAACAATAGCGTCAGTTCCGGGCAGGTGCTGCACTGCCCTTGTGATTTTGAGCAAACAAAACTCATTGTCAAGGAAATGGCAGACCTGATGGTACTTGACCTAGTGGATAAAGGTGTGGTCACAGACCAGCTTGTATTGACCATAGGATATGATATCGAGAACCTTACAAATTCGAACCGCCGTCGGAACTACCACGGACCTATTGTGACAGACCATTATGGCCGACAAATACCAAAATATGCACACGGAACAACGAACCTGAAGAAGCCGACCTCTTCCACAATGATTATCATGGATGCTGTTGTGGCACTCTTCGATAGAATCGTAGCCCCGTCGCTTCTGATAAGGAGGATTACGCTTACAGCAAACCGTCTGGTGGATGAATCCTCAGTAAAAGACACAGAAAGTTTTGAACAGCTGAACCTGTTCACGGACTATGCGGCCAAAGAGCAGGAACAGGCCCAAGAAAAAGCTGCTCTGGAGCGGGAAAAGAAAATGCAGCATACCATGCTGGACATCAAGAAGAAATTCGGAAAGAACGCCATCCTGAAAGGAATGAACTTACAGGAAGGCGCAACTGCCCGTGACCGGAATGAACAGATTGGCGGACATAAGGCTTAACCGAAAGATAGAGGTGGATACGAATACGACATTGAAGTCGTTAACCACTGCCACATACGGACAACCTCTGCTATCTCACTAGCAAGAAAGGAGACATTCTCATGGACAATAAGGAAACACATCGGTATGATGACATCATCAATCTGCCTCACCCGACTTCAAAAACACATCCGCGGATGCCGCTCTACAACCGTGCCGCACAGTTCTCACCGTTTGCAGCATTAACCGGACATGAAGCTGCTATCGCGGAAACTGCCAGAAGAACGGATAAAAAACATCAATTAAGTGAAGATACGATTGCAGAGTTGAATGAAAAGCTGAATCTGATAGCGAAAACCATTGGAATCAAACAACTGGTGACCATAACCTATTTTGTCCCAGATCAGAAAAAGACCGGAGGCTCCTATACCACATGCACCGGCGTAGTCAGAAAAATTGATACCTATGCCCGTGCTCTCATCATGGAAGATAATACGATTATCGAAGTGGAACAGATAAGTGATATTCAGGGAAGAATGTTCGGAGTGGATTACTCATAAAGCTTACCAAACCTGTGATATTTATATCAAAATTCCATTGCAGTGATCCACTTCATGCTGCACGATTTGTGCCGTCCATCCAGATAATTTCTGACGCTGTTTTTTCCATGAAAAATCCTGATATTCTACTTCAATATTTTCATATCTTGTTGTTTTACGAATACCGCTTAAGGATAAACAACCTTCCTCCGTTTCATATGCTCCGCGTTTTGAAACAATGACCGGATTAAACATAACTACATCGAAAATTCCCATATTTACAATAATGATATTCTTCTTTACTCCAATCATATTTGCTGCCATTCCAACGCAGCCTTCCCGATGTGCCTTCAATGTATCCTGCAGGTCTTTTCCAACCTGCAAATCTGCCTTGGTTGCCGGTGCTGATTTCTGTGCTAAAAACAGCGGATCATGCATAATTTGTTGTACCATAATTTTTTGCTCTCTTTCTGTTATTTTTTGACTTTTTGACAAGCTCCTAAAATAGTATACTATACCAAGTTTTTAGTAAATACTACAATACATTTTCGATATTATTTTGTATTGTAGTATCGCACAACTTTGCTGTCTAGTCTAAATTATCCAGCCCATCTCTGTATACACGATTCATTGTGGCCTGAGCATGCTCCATCTCTTTTTTCTGAATGATTGCATTTCGATCACTCAATATAGCCAGCATTTCATCTACCACATCCTCTGGCCGCGGTTCTGAAATACGATACAAATACCCAAGCATTCGCGTCGCTGTGTAATCTGTATTCATCTGTTTGTATGCAATTTCTCTACAAAAATCATCTGGATAGCCTTTTCCCTGTAAGACATGATATAATTCATCTGTTCGTTTTTCTGACATTTTTATCTCCATTCATTACTCAGTTATGTTTTTTTATATATTTCCGCTATTTAAACTTTTAGTGAATCATTTTTCACTTTATTTACCATAATATACTATTCCACATACCATTTTTGCTGCATCTTATAAAGTTGATAGTATTCACCTTTCTTTGCCAGTAATTCATTGTGATTGCCAATCTCCACAACTTTTCCACTTTTCATCACAATGATCTTGTCAACTTCCCGACAAATTCCAATTCTATGTGAAACAATAATAGCTGTTTTTTCCTTTGCAATCTTCAAAAACATCTTCAATATCGTTGTTTCCATAATTGGATCTAAAGCAGCAGTTGGCTCATCCAGAACAATCATACTGCTGTTTTTGAACATACCGCGTGCAATTGCAAGTTTTTGCCATTGACCGATAGAAAGGTCTCTGCCATCAAACTCACTGCCCAATAACATGTCAAGCGCTTCCTTGCTTGAAAACTCCGATAAATCCATCTGTTTTAAAAGTTCCTGTATTTTACCAGTATCATTCAAATGTTTCCAGTTACTGATACCGATATTTTCTCTCAACGTCATTTCATATTTTACAAAATCCTGACTTACAATAGAGACATTTCGATAAAATCCTACCGGTTCAAAATTGTTTATATTTTGTACGCCATATAATATCTCGCCCTTTTGTGCTTTATATAAACCGGTCAGTAGTTTTACCAGCGTTGTCTTACCGCTTCCATTATTTCCTACTATAGCAATAGATTCATTCTTTTTTATATCAAATGATATATTGGAAATTGCCATGTAATCTGTGTTCGGATAAGAAAAACATATATTTTTAACATTTATCTTATCAAAATTGGAATCAAATTTTTCCGTTCCACGCACATCTTCATCAATATCAATAAAGTCATAATAATCTCTTACAAATGCCGCACATTCCGGAAGTCGCCCAAGACTGATCAGAAAATACTTTGCTGCCAACTGAAAAGATGAGAATGCCATAAGAGAAGCAGCCAGCATACCAAAATCTAACTTATGATTCAACAAAAGTAAAATTGCAATGATGATACTAAGCATATAACCGCATTTGCATAAAATCTCACATAATGAAAAGCTGCAAATATCCCGTTTCTTAAAATCCCATAATTCCTGATTCATTTCATCTCTGGTTTGGTATAATTTTTCTTCAATATAAGATTCAATTCCAAAGATACGAAGTTCCTTTACCACTCTTTTATCTCCAAATAAATGGTACAGATAGTTTCGTCTTCGTTCACCTGCTGCCTGATATTTCTTTAGTTCATAAAATTCCTTTCCACGGATTAACCGAACGATAAAATACGGAATAACACTCATTAAAGATACTAATGCCAACAATGGACTAAATCTGGCTAATATAAATAATGTACTTCCTACCTTCAAAACTTCTGCCAGAACATTGAATACCGACAGGCTTAAATCGGAAAATCTCCCATGTTCAATGCAGTCCTGCGCCCGTTTCAGTCGATTGTTAATTTCTACATCCTCATACTGAATCAAGGATAAACGTCCACCTTTTTCTCCAAGTTCTATACCAAGTTTCATTCCAACCTTGGAATCAATTTTTACCATACAGGCATAAAATACACTGTTTGCCACTTCTGACACAACAAATATCCCCCATATGATACCTAAATATATCACGCTTGTTTTTAAATCTTTCGAATACACATGATTTAAAAATACGGATACCAGCCATGTATTGACGGCTACCAGAACCGACTGAAGCATCATACAGACAACCTGCATAATAAGTGACTGCGGTGCAATCCTGCGTATATCTTTTAATGAGCGAAATAACAATTTTCTCATTTTCTATCCCCCATATATGTATGCTTCAAACATAACGCATGTGGAAAATCTGATACGTAATTTCTGTTCAACGCAAATTGCAATATTTTATCTCAGAATCACAATCTCCACACTATGCTGTATACCACTCTGCTTGTTTACAGAATAATGTATAATATTCTCCCTGACGTTTCATCAGATCATCATGATTTCCCTGTTCTATAATATTTCCATGTTTCAATACCAGAATATGATCTGCCATCTTAGCACTGATCAGACGATGTGAAATCATTAAACTACCTCTGGACTTCATGAGCGAATAGAACAACTGATACATTTTGTATTCTGAAACAGGATCCATAGAAGCAGTTGGCTCATCCAGAATCGTATATGTTCTATCTGTCAGAAAAAGTCTGCTGACCGCTAATCTTTGCCACTGACCTTTTGACAGATCAATACCGCCTTTTTCCAGTTTACCCAAAGGCTTGTCCAAACCTATATTTTTTATAGCCTCCAGATTCACCAATTCCAGCGCTTCCTCTAATTTATCATCATGTTTCAGTTCACATAAATTTCCAAATGCTATATTCTCCCGAATTGTCAATTCATACTGATAAAAATCTTGAAATACAACTTTTATTAATTTGCCAATTTCCTGACTGCTCAATTCGTTTAAATCATGATCGTCTATCAGGATACGTCCTTTTGTCGGTCGATAAAATCCACATAACAATTTAATAATTGTTGTCTTCCCAGAACCGTTTTCACCTACGATTGCGGTACTTTGCGACAGATCAATTTCAAAATTCGCATCATGCAAAACTTCTTTCTCTGAATTTGGATAGGAAAAACAGACATCTTCAAACCGAATAAAATGAATCGGAACTTCAATATGTCCCATTCTTGGTTCCGTATTTTTTAATTCAAAGAAGGAACTTATGTAAGATACCTCTTTGATTTCTTTTGAAAAATCACCAAATGTTTCCAGCAGATTGGTGATGGTATCAACAATGCTTAATGTTGTATTGAACAATGCAATAAACATACCTACAGAAATATGCCCTGTCATTACACTGTGAATCAATATTCCTGTGCAACCTATATACCACAAAGCAGCAAACAGGCTCTTTTTTAACAAAGCTTTTTCAACCTTCTTTAATGTTGCATCTTTTTCTTTCAACATTTTGTCACTCTGTTTTTTCCACAGAGATTTAATATAATCTGTTGCCTGATAGATGATTAATTCTATGAGACTTGTTTTGCTTGTAAGCAGTCGTTCATAATAGGAAACTTTTCGCTCATCCATTGTCTGACGTTCGTACAGTTCAAACCATAAACTTCCTGCTTTATAATTTTCATATAGCATTGGAATCAAAAACACTACAAATATAACAATCAGCAGATTCGATGCCTGCCGGAAAACTAATAGTAAACCAGCTAATGAAACTACTATTTTTACGATTTCAACTATCTTCCAATAAATAATTTTTACCTTTTCTCCAGGATTTTCTGAAATTCTTGAGATGATATCATAGGTTGTACTTTTTTCGTAACATCTGTAATCCAGATTTTTATATTTTTGTATGATATCTCGCTCCAGGCCATCTGTCAGCCTCATATCAAATCGAATTTCCATATAATTATCAAAACTTGTCAAAATCACATCCAAAAACAATGCGGCAACAAACATTACAAAATCTAAATATATTCCAGTCGTAAATTGTCTCTGCCGCAACAGATTCAAACTATTATCTATGATTCTCTGGAAAAGTATCGTATTAATTGGCACAAGTACAGCTAATAAGACGGCATTTAGTAATTTTATGCCGCCCCAGATTCGGTTATATTTCCATAACATACTCAGTATATCTTTAATCTGTTTTTTCATAGTTTCGCTTTTCCCCATAATTGTTTCTAACCAGATAAAAATATTCTACCATATACCAAGTAGAAGATATACTATTAATTACTCCCAATTCTGTTGTATGCTCATCCTCCCCATGCTATAATTTGTGAAGAGAGTTTCCATTTAAAAACTAGGAGTGATACTTTCATATACTAATAGTCAAACGCAAAATGGATGGTTATAAAATGAGATGGATATATGAACTTATGTGGTTGTGGCAATCAATTGGTATTATCATTTTGATTCTTGCTATATTTGAATGCTGTGCTGCTTTGATTTTTAAATTACTGAAAAAACGCTATAATTTACATATGGCTGTCTGTATTGCTATTGCTGCTTTTATTATAGCAGTTATTTTTATCTTGCATCTTGCAGGAACACCTATGCCACTGTAATCTGGAAGTTTGATACGAATAACATCTTACTCTCAGAATCAATATGCTTTACACTTACAGAAGTGGAGGTATTCTCGGTTGCGTAAAAAAATAAGGCGACAATATATATGACGTATGATATGATAGTTAAAATAGATGGTAGTTTTCTACCAGATACTAAGGGGGTAAATTTTTATGGGAAACAAAGTAACATTTCGAAACGCAGAAAGAAAAGACACTGGACTGATTCTTCAATTTGTGAAAGAGCTTGCAGATTATGAAAATATGTCGGATGAAGTAATTGCTGATGAATCTATCCTTGAAACGTGGATTTTTGACAAACAGAAAGCTGAGGTTATTTTCGCCATGGAAGATGGAAAAGAAGTTGGTTTTGCACTGTTTTTTCATAACTTTTCTACTTTTCTCGGTCGCGCAGGTCTTTATTTGGAAGATTTATTTGTAAAGCAAGAATACCGTGGAAAGGGATATGGCAAGGCACTTCTGAAAAAATTAGCATCTATTGCTGTCGAACGTGGCTGTGGACGCTTTGAATGGGTATGTCTCGATTGGAACAAACCAAGTATAGATTTCTATCTTTCTCTTGATGCAGAACCTCAGGCAGATTGGACGATTTATCGTATGACCGGTGACACCCTCACCAATTTTGCCGAATCCTGATTGCATGCAACAAGCTGCGCCAAGGAACCTGAAAGAGAAAAAAATGATGAAATATCCATCTATCATCCTTGTGGCGCATTCACAGCAGAGAGGTAACAAATACCTCTCTGTTTTTATCTGGTTAAGCTTAAATCAAAATTCCATTTATTACTCATTTATATGTTTCTGCTATTTCAGATTTTAGTGTGTTATTTTTATTTTCGCTCTATCACCCAAATATCCTTTCCAGAAAATGCAAAACCTATTTTATAAATCTTTTCTTCCGGAATGCCTGCTGCCAGCAGATCCGTTTCATATGCTTTTTCCTCAATCTGCAACAATGCGTTTTCTGCTGTAGCAGCCAGTGATTTTTCATTCCTGCTGTCATGTATCTTAAATTCCATAATAAATGCATCATCCTCTTTGTTGATTGGAAACATTGCAATATCATATCTGCCACGTCCACTTTCCCGATTTGATCGAATATGATATCTGTCACGCAACGATACGATCAGCCCCAGAACAAGTCCATGGTAAAAATTTTCCGGTACACGGTCAGAAGGTTGTTTTCCTGTATCAAAATAACTCATTGATGAATACGCAATCTCCGTAAGAATATCACTCATCTTCTCCGTCTGATGCTCTAATAATGCCGTTACAAATGCATTGTAAATTGCATTACCATTCTTAAACATTTCAAGAATTTCATATCGAAACATACCCATTACTTCCTGATTTGTCACCGACACATCACACTCCGTCAGTTCGCCATGCTTTTTCACATTGTCAGCTTTAATATAACCGACAGCTAACAGAAGAGACCACAAGCTGTTTTCATCACCATCCAAATATTGAAAGGTGATATTTTCATTAATTTCTTTATGTATCACTTCCCCTGACATAAGCAGTTCGATTTCATACTTACTGCGTACCGGATGTTTGCGGATAACATCACGGATCAGTTCATTACTGCTCGTATGTGTCCAATAAGATACTAATTCACCATTTCGAAGATAATTGCAGATGGACCATGGATTATAAATATCTTTCCTTCCTCCGATGATAAATCCATTATACATAGATTTAATCTTGGGCATAGACATTATATTCTGACATTTCAAAGCATCAGATACTTCCTTCTCTGTGAATCCGAAACTGTCATCATATGCTTTGCATGTTACCGTATCTACTTCAATATTGTTCATATCAGAAAATAAAGAGTTTTTCGTTACTCTTGTAATACCGGTAATGATTGCTCTGTCATAGTAAGGATTTTCCTTAAATGCACAGTGAAACAGCTGGCGGCAGGTTCCGATCATTTCATTCCAATATCCGTCTGTATAGGCCTCAAGTAACGGTGTATCATATTCATCCAGAAGAATGACTGGCAAAGTGCCATAATGTATAGACAGAAGTCTGCACAGACGAGGGATGGCTACTTCTGCCTGATCTACATCTCCTTTACGAAACATTTCACGCAAAGAACGATATTCTTCCCTGTCATCTTCACTCAGCCTGTCACTTTTCAATAATTCACTATGCGCATCATACATCATAAAGAATGAATTACTGATTCCTTTCATTGCCTGGTTATAATTAGCACCTTTACAACTACCAAAGCTGACAGAAACCGTTGGTATTTTTCCATACCATTTCCGAATGCGACTTTTTCTCCATACATTCAATTTTTCAAAATACTCCGGATGACCAGATAATCTTGGATCCAGGAAATATTCAACGGTGCTGATCATTGTTGTTTTCCCAAAGCGTCTTGGGCGTGTAATAAGGGTTACTTTCGCTTCACTAATCATCCATTCTGAAATAAACTGCGTTTTGTCCACATAAAACTGTTTCCCACAGGCAAATTCACGAAAACTTTGACTTCCGCATCCAACTTTTTCATCCAGATAAGGATTCCACATTAAAATATCCTTTATTTTATCCCAATATGCCATCAGACGCTGTCTTTGTTCCAGTAATTTTTTTCGTTCATCAAAGGCTTCCAGAACATATTCCCGCTCAGATAATTTTACATAATAACTAACGGACTTCCCACTAATCGTTTTCTGGATATAAGGCTGTTTTTTCCCATTGATATTTTTATAAGTTAAAGTGCCTTTTGGCAACTGTTCCAAACGATCATCTATTTTTGCAATCTGTTCCTTTGGACTACTCATAAATCATTCTCCTCCCCTCTAAATAACAACTGGACATATTTATTTTTTATTATATAACCATTCATAACCATTGTAAACCATGTTGTGTGTCCTTTTTACGTATGCTATAATTTTCTATAACAACGTATGTTGATCTATGTAAATGCAAGACACTGATGCATAAATTCAATGAACTGCCACTGGAAACTCATGAACGCAGTCACTTTGTGACTGCGTTCAAATTATCTGAAATTAAGATATGTTAAAATTTCCTGTTGCAAAATCCACATCCAGCTGTGCGGCTGCATCCGAATTATTCCAGCGAATCATCAATTTCTGATCCTCTGCCTGGACCTGAATATACGCATCTTCGGTAAATGCCTTACAAGTACTGCGAAACCGTAACAGTTCCAATTGTTTTTGCACAACCTCTGTCTGAAGTGCCTGCTCAATTTGATCATCCGTTAAATTCGTGCGATTAATTTCTTTATGTCCACCTTCGCCTGCCTGTTTTACTGCCTCATGATCGTTTTTTCCGGCAAACAGATCTAAATACCATATTTGTGGTTTTCCAGGCATAAACATCTGGATAGCTCTTGCCAACAAAAGTTTTTGTTCTGATTCTCCCAATGCACTGAAATAAGTTGCATTTACCTGATAGTACACATTTTTCTGACCATGGAGATTTTTCACCATACCACCTCGATCTACAATCAATGTAATCAGTTTTTGAATATCTTCTTCCGGAAGAATTCCTTTCAGATCGAGTAACGGAATTCCATCATGGCATCCTAGCATATTCACGGTTTGAATCTTTTTGTCTACCAGTTCCTTTGCCCAGTTTGCCAGATACTTACTTCGTTTGTTTTCAATCGCATCGATCACCAGACCTGGAAGAAAGAAATCATAGGTCATATATCCTTTTTCTGCTACCTTCTGATAAATATGTTCCTCATATGCTGCATGAATTTCCGGCAACAAAGTCAGACCATAAGGTTGTGCATACATCTGAATCTGTTCCAGTAAATCCCATGTTTCCGGCTCATTGAGAAAATTCTTTCTTCCAGGTGCTTTCGGTGCATAGGCAAAAGCATCCAGTCGTACAATACTTGCCCCATAGGATGCAATTTTAGCAAGAGTTTCCCTGTAAAATGTCCATACTTCAGGAGATTGAATGTTCAGATCCATCTGTCCAAGATACTGCGGATAATGTTCTTCCTGATAAAATGTATTCCAGTAAGGATGTTTTGTTCCATCCGGAAACTGTACCATCAGGATTGGAAGTCCTGGTTTTCGAAAGAACATGTCTTTAATGTATGTCTCGTCTGGTTGAATATAGCCCTGTTCCGTCATAGAGCCATAGCCTTCCCAGAACGCATTCCAATCAATAAAAAAGTTTTTATACTCCGATGCGTCTCCCTTTTCTACCAGATCTTTAAACTGTGGCGATTGTGCTGATGCATGATTTAAGATAAAGTCTAGTTTCAGATCTATGCCAAGCTGTTTTAACAATTTCAGATCATCTTGTGTGGCAATTTCTTCATTGACATCATAATCAATGACAGAAAATCCACGGTCCAAATCCGAATGATACAGACTTGGTAATATGTAAAAAGAGCCAAAGACATTATTCATCTCATCTCTTTCCAGCAATGTTACAATCTTTTTCAGAGTTCCACCTAAACTGTCTGGATAAGCATTCAGCATCGGTTTAAGATTCATATACATGACCATCCTTTCCAACGATAATGTCAGCGTCCTTCGCCTGTTGTTCTAATTTTTTCGCTTCCAGAGAAATAACCAACTGAATAAATGCACTGGCAGCATTTTCGTCTCGTCCACGACGGATTCTACGTGCCTTTGTCTCTTCCGGTGTGCTGTCAAGATAAACAGAAAAATCCACACCTTCCAGATAATCACTACCACCATGTGTCCATTCCAGAAGTAATACCTGTACATCTGTCAGATCTGTCTGCTCAAACCAGATTTCGCCTTCATTTCGCCCCACTTTTTTCAGTTCGATTGATGTATCTCCGGCATGAAAATTTGCCAACACTTGATTGATACGATCATAGTCAATCTCCTGCGGTGTTCCAAGGTAAGCATTCAGACCTTCTTTTCCACTTTTCTGATAAATCCGTTCCCGTTCCTCATCATTCTGTTTCGGAATTCTGTACGGATAATCATCTCCATGCACGATAAAACAACCGATACCGTCTGCAAGAAACTGCTGCTGCAAAATATCTGCCATTGTAGTTTTTCCAGAACCAGAACCGCCAAAAATACTGATTACTTTACGTTCTGCTCCTGTTTTATCGCGAAGAAGCTTGTATAAATCGGCTGCATCCTGCATTTTTTTGAAAGAAAACTGATATGCTTCGTATTCAGTTACTGCCATTGGCAGCAACAGACCGGCCTGCATCAATGCCATTCCGCTGTATACGTTTCCAGTAGTTTCCTCAAGATAAAAACACGTTTCATCCAATCCTTTTAATTTTACATAAGTTCCAAAAGGATTACCTTCCGCTATTAAACGGACAACACTTACTAATGCCTGTGACTGATCCTTTGCAACGCTCATCCATGCAGCTACTTCGTCTTTAAACGGATCCGACAGACGGTAATAATCACCCTCACGAATCAGTTCCTGATGTCTACGATAAATCGCAAGCTGTGTGCGGATTTCTTCTTTTTCTTCACAGCTAAGCAAAGCAGGATTCATCTCATAGCCAAAAGTACCCGCCATAGCTACCACACCTCTGGTATTCAGGCTTGTGATTCTGCCAGTCTGATGATTCGGTACCGCAGACACATGCGAGCCAACCACAGCTGTTGGATAGAAGAAGGATGTTCCATACTGAATCCGTGTTCGATTGATGGCATCCGTATTATCACTACACCAGATTTGCGGAGTGTAGTACATCATACCTGCATCAAAACGACCGCCACCGCCACTGCAGCCTTCAATCAAAATCTCCGGATAACGGCTGGTCAGTTTTTCAAGAAAATCATAAAGCCCCAAGACATAATCATATGGTACATTTCCCGCATATACATCCGCCATACTGCGGTTCATATCCCACTTAATATATTCGATATTTCCCTGATCTAAAATCGCACAGATGCGTTTTAAAATTTCTTCCCGTACTTCCTTCCGTGAAAAATCAAGTAACAGCTGATTTCTAGAACGGATTGGTGCCCGTCCCGGAATTGTCAGAGCCCAGTCCGGATGGGTACGGTACAGATCACTGTCTTCATTTACCATCTCAGGCTCAATCCAGATACCAAATTTCACGCCCTGTGCATTGACACGTTCAATCAGCTGTCCTAACGTACCGCCTAATTTTTCTTCATTGACAAACCAGTCACCCAGAGAAGCATTATCATCATTTCGTTTGCCGAACCACCCGTCATCCATGACGACCATATCAATGCCAAGCTCTGCAGCCTGCTTTGCCAGTTCCACGATTGTATCACCATTAAAATCAAAGTACGCAGCTTCCCAGCTGTTGATCAAAATAGGACGGTTTGTATGTACCTGCTTACCTTTACATACATGATTTAAAATACAATTATGGTACAGGTTGGACAATTTGGAAAATCCCTCATCAGAATATGCCATAATTACTTCTGGTGCTGTAAATTCTTCTCCTGCTTTTACCGGATAAGCAAATAATTCATCTCCAAGCCCCATTTGAAAACGTGTCTGGTTAAATTGATCACGCTCTGCCTCGCAAACAAAATTTCCGCTGTACATTAAAAGCATTCCATAACAGTTCCCGCTATCTTCCGTTGCTGTACGATCTGCAAGGATCACACCTGGATTATACTGATGACTGGAGCTGCCACGGTGACTGCCAATCCGGTACGTTCCATGTCCCACAGGAACACGCTCCAGATTGCGCTCCATAGCATGTCTGCCATAAAAACTGATTGCATCGTAGTCTCCCTGTACAAAATCAAGGCATGCGGACAATGCTTTTTTCACGGTAATCGTTTCTGTTCCTGTATTTTTGATCACTACACTTCTGGTAATGATATCCGCATCTTCCAGTACACCGTAAAACAGATGCACTTCTACCTGTGTCAATTCATCTTTTAACACAAGTTCCAGCGTCTCTGCTTTCTCATCCGCTGTCCAGACAGCCGGAAGTCCCTGCAGGCTATATTTTCCTTTTGTGATCTTATAACTGTCAAAAGTCGGATCACAGCACTCTGTTCCGCCTGCACTCGCAATGTTTAATGCAACGCTGCGGTAATCACCAGTTCCAAGAGACGGATACTCCTGCGGCAGTGCATCCAGAGAATAAGTACGATCCATACCTGCTGCATACGGATTTCCGGAGAAACCATGATCCGCATAGCATAACAGGTAATCCATCGTTCCTTTTACCCGCACTCCATAATATAAGTGCAGCAGATAACCTTTTGCATCCGCTTGCATCTGATAAGTTGTATGTTTTGTATGAATTGTAAATATTTTTCGGTTTGCATCAAAAATAATTGCCATTCACGGTTCCTCCTCATTATTCACACTTTTTCTATTTGTCAGTCATTTACACAGAACTTATAATTCACTGAATCTGAATCTTGCTTGCTTTTTATTATACTATTTTACCGCACCGTTTGCCACACCATTTAAGATCTGCTTCTGGCAGATAACATAGAAAATCAAAATCGGGATCAACGCCAGAATATAAGAAGCAAATGCCAGGTTGTAATTTGTTCCAAACTGGCTCTGGAAATTCAACTGTGCCAGTGGCAGTGTATTCTGACCGGTTCCGGACATAATGACCAATGGTGTCATGACATCATTCCAGGTACCAAGAGCTGTCAATATTGCAACCGTAGCATGCATCGGTTTCATCATCGGAAAAATAATCCGCCAGTACGTTGTCCATGCATTGGCTCCGTCAATATTTGCTGCTTCTTCCAGTGCTTCCGGAATATTTTTCAGATATCCGCTGTATAGAAGCACATTCATTGGCATATAAAATACCAGATACAGTAGGATAACACCAAAACGGTTTCCGATTCCCATCTGCGCAGTCTGCTTTACCAGCGGCATCATCAGAATTGAAAATGGTACAAACATACCACTGACAATATAAAAATAAATGAATTTAAATCCTTTGATCCTGCGCATACCACGTCCGATCACATAACCTGCAATGGAATGGATCAGGATCGCCAGTACGATTGTAACAAGTGTGATCAGTAAACTGTTACCAAGAGAATGCCAGAAATCCGTCACCTGCATGGCCTCTGTAAAATTGGCAAAACTCCAGCTTTTTGGAAGTGAAAGTGCACCTGCCACATCATTTGTCATTTCACTCGGATTTTTGAAAGCAATGATTACTGCCATATATAACGGGAAAAATACCGTCACGGTTCCGATGATCAGAAGTGCTGTTAAAACCTTATTTGTTTTACGTCCTTTTTCCATTACAACTGTTCCTCCTTCTTATTCGTAAACCGCAGCTGGAAAACAGAGATTGCCACGATCACAACGAAAAACAATACTGCATTTGCACTCTGGAATCCAAACTGCCCGCCGGACATACCGTTTTTATAAATTAAATAGGAAATAGATTCTGTACTCTGCGCTGGACCGCCCTGTGTCAATGAAACAATCTGATCAAATACCATTAAGAAGTTTTTCGTACTCAGCACCAGATTGATGGATACAAATGGCATGATCAGCGGAAATGTGATTTTCCAAAATTCTGTCCATTTATTGGCCCCATCCAACATACTTGCTTCATAGACATCTTCCGGAACAGTCTGTAAACCGGAAATATAAATGATTGTATTCATAGCTACTGCCTGCCATACACCCACGATCAGTACCGCGATCCATGCATATTTTTCGCTGGCAAGAATGCTGTTTTCCAGGAAAGAGATATGGCAGACGCTTCCGATGGCAGGAAGAATGTATGTAAAGATAAAGCTGAAAATATAGCCGACTACCAGTCCTCCAAGGATATTCGGTACAAAGTAAATACCACGCAGCGCGCTCTTGCCTTTGATTTTGCTGTTTAATCCAAGCGCCAGAAGCAAACTTAACACATTGACAAGGATTGTTCCGGCGATGGCATATTTAAAAGTAAACAGGTAACTTTTTCCGACTCTCGCATCGGTAAACAGATCCACGTAGTTGCGCCATCCAACCACGTCATAAGAACCATAGCCTTTATAATTAGTAAAACTGTAAATCACACCTTTGATCATCGGAAGGGTATTGAATGTAAAAAACAATGCAATGACCAGAATTGCGATGATCCAGAATGTTTTATTCCGATTTGTCATTTTTGATTTCATTTCGTCTCCTCCGATGTTCCATCTTTTTCATTATATTGCTGCACTTTCCAGATCAGATCCCGATTGTACCGATTCCAGTCTTTGTCGAATTTGCTCAGGAAAGTTTTTTTGGCATCTGCGCTGTCATCCAACAAATAAGTCTGAATCATGGCATCCACACTCATCTCACTCGGATAGTGATGATCCTGAAAGTCAGCCATACGGTCGGATTCAATATAAGAGCGTACCCCTTCCAGTTCAGAAGAAAGTGGAAAATCACCCTGTTTACATGCAATGCCGCCCTGCTCATCCAGATAAGTGCGGATTGTATCGTCCTCATACAGGAAACGCAGTACCTCGTAGGCAGCCTCCTTGTTTTTGCAGGCTTTCATAACACAAAACTGTACATCAATGCCGGAGTTTAATACATTATCTGCTTCGTCCTCATTTGCCGGGAATGTAAATGTACCAATATTCATATCCGGATTAACGGATTTGATCTGTGGAATCGCATAACTTCCGATAGTATACATGGCAGACTGACCACGGGCAAATGCCGTACATGCATCGTTATAGCTATAAGCAGTCGGGTTTACTTCTCCATAGCCAAGCAGCGCTTTTATCTTTTCTGCCGTTTCATCATACCCCTTTGTAAAAGTTGTCGTTCCATTATTTACTTCACTGCAAAGCTGCGGATCCGCCAGGCTGACAGCCAGCGCATTCCATGGAGCCAGACAGGTCCATGTATCTTTAAATCCGAAATATAACGGCTGAACGCCCTCGCTCTGAATCTGTTCACAAAGTGCCATAAATTCACTCCATGTCTGAGGCACTTCCCATCCATGTTCCTCAAACAGGTCCTTATTGTAGAGGATACCTGCCGCGTTTGCGACATATGGCAACGCGTATGTCCCATCCTGCGGGATAAATTCCAACTGTTTATCCATATCCAGATAGGAGGATTTTGTTTCACTGAGCACATCAAGATCTGAAATATCAGCAAAAAGATCCGAATCTAAAAAATTGGAGTAATCCATATCACCACCGATGACAACGATATCCGGATAATCTTCCCGGATAAAACGTGTTTTCAAAATCGTCATTGCTTCGTTCGGAGAGTCAATGGTCAAATGAATATCATCATGCGTTTCATTAAATTTTTCTGCAATCTCATTAAACGTATCTACTGCTTCTTTTTTGTATGAGACAATTTCAATCTCCGTCTTACCTGCCGCTGTCTCCTGTTTTCCGCATCCCATCAGGCCGGTCAGTCCGCATCCTGCCAGAAGAAGAGCTGTCAATCCACAGATCAGTTTCTTTTTCGCCATATTTTCTGCTTCCTTTCTTGTTTTTTTCTGTTAAAATGATTGTAACATCTCAAAATGCGACCTAGAATATCCGCATTTTTCATTTTTTATATCATTATGCGTTTTATTGTGCTATAATCAATATGTATGTCACATAATGGTATATTTTTAGATATTTTTACTTTTTAAATAATAGTTGCAATACTCCGGAGGGAATTTCCAATGCCTGATCTTTTATTTCATATTTTTCCAAATGAAAATTTTATTGACCTATGTCTGTATCAGTATGGCTACGAAAAATGTGATCCCGGACATTCTTTTGGACCGGCTGCCCGCAATCATTATCTGTTTCATTATATTCTTACTGGAACAGGAACTCTGCTGGCAGATGATACGAAAGGTGTAACGCAAACTTATCAAATACGCAGCGGACAGGGATTTATGATTTTTCCTGGACAGGTCACGACCTACATTGCAGACTCAAACGTACCATGGGAATATATCTGGGTAGAATTTGACGGATTGCGGATCACAGAAGCATTAAGTATGACGGATTTTTCCAAAAATAAACCAGTCTATCATCCGCGCAATAAAGAACTGCGGGATAAACTGGCAGAAGAACTGATATATATCACTCATCATCCAAAAGAATCTTCATTTCATCTCATCGGACATTTATACCTATTTTTGGATTATCTGATTCAATCAGCTCACTCTACACAATTAGTATCCAGCAGCAAAATGAGTGACTATTATATCAAAGAGGCAATTAATTTTATTGAACAGAATTTTCAGAACAATGTTTCCATTGAAGATGTGGCAGCAGTCTGTGGTATCAACCGCAGCTATCTTGGAAAAATTTTCAAGAAAAGTACTGGTCAGTCACCGCAGGAATTTTTAATGAATTACCGTATGGTAAAGGCAGCAGAACTTCTGAAACTGACTTCTCTGTCGATTGCGGATATCGGTTCTGCCGTCGGATATGAAAATCAACTGCATTTTTCCCGGGCATTTAAGAATATTTACGGTGTTTCTCCCAGAGAATGGAGAAATCAGCACAAATAACAGAAGTGCTTTCAGACATCCCTTTCCGGAATGTCTGAAAGCACTTTATGTTTTTTCTTTTTAAGAATACAACTCTGTCACAAATAACGTATTCTAAATCGTTTTCTTTTATTTGATATTTTCATCCGGATAACGGATCTGCAGATAGTTAATGATCGCATCTACGGTTTTATCAATACCAAGTACGGAACTGTCAATACAGAAATCATAGCTGCGTGAATCTCCCCACTTCTTACTGGAGTAGTAGTTGTAATAATTTGCACGCTTCTTATCTGTTTTATTGATAAAATCAATGACCTTATTATCATCCTTGAACTCTTTATCCGTATCTGCTTTGATTCTCTTTAACCGGAAATCTATGTTTGCATGAATAAATACACTGACACAATCCGGATCTCCAGCTAATGCATAATCCGCACATCTTCCTACGATAACACAGGACTCCTCGGATGCCAGTTTTTTGATTGCCTCAAACTGTGCCAGGAATACTTTGTGATTCAATGGCATATCTACAAACGGAGCTGATGTATATCCACTCATGGAATATGTATCCATGACTAAAGAATATAAAAAGCTGTTTGTCGGTTTCTCATCATTTTTCTGTAAAATTTCTTCGCAAAATCCACTGTTTTTTGCTGTGATCGAAAGTAATTCACTGTCGTAACATTTTATATTTAACCGATCGGCCAGTTTTTGTCCGATTTCTTTTCCCCCGCTTCCAAATTCACGTCCGATTGCAATTACAAGATTTCTCATAGGAAATCCCCCTTTCCTTACTTACTATCTATAGTATACTACATTTGCGCAAAAATCTCAACGGCAAACCGTTTTTTGTCTGAAAACTAGAGACGATCGACATGAATTTGCACGCATAACGCATTTTATATTGCTGACATGCAGCATTGTAAGATAGTCATTCTGAACATATCAATCGTTCTGTCATGATTTTGAACGCAGAATGAGCAAGTAGCGAAAGCGGATTGTGAATGTCCGCTTTACAGCTTATTCAATAAATTCTGGAAATACTCCGGCAACGGAGCCTCAAATTCCATATACTCATGGGTGGACGGATGGATAAATCCGATGATCATGGCATGCAGAGTCTGTCCCTGTAATCCTTTCATCGCAAGATTTCTCGGATTTCCATACAGTTCATCCCCGAGAAGCGGATGTCCGATACTTGCCATGTGTACACGAATCTGGTGAGTTCGACCTGTTTCAAGTTGAAACTCCATATATGTATATTTTGCAAATCGTTGCAGCACTTTATAATGTGTAATGGCAGGCTTCCCATTTTTTTCATTAATCGCCATTTTTTTACGCTGGGTCGGATGGCGTCCGATGGCGCCCTCAATGGTTCCTTCGTCCTCTTTGACAATACCGCACACAATTCCACGATAACGGCGTGTCACCGTATGTTCCTTGATCTGCTCCGCAATGTCTGTATGCGCCGTATCATTTTTGCACACGATCAATGCACCTGTAGTATCCATATCGATGCGATGTACGATTCCCGGACGGATTTCCCCGTTGATCCCGGACAAACTATCTGCACAGTGATACATGATGGCATTGACCAGCGTACCACTGTAATGACCGGCAGAAGGATGTACCACCATTCCTTTTGGCTTATTGACAATCAGTACATCTGCATCTTCATACAAAATATCTAACGGAATATTTTCCGCTTCTATAGCAACGGATTGTGCCGCTGGAATGGACGCGGTGACCACATCTCCCTCATCCATAACGTATCCGGCCTTTGTGATCTCTTTCTCATTTACCTTTACATTGCCATTCTTGATCAGCTTCTGGAAAAAACTGCGGGACTGATCTGCATAGATCAGTGTCAGATAGCGATCCAGACGTTCTCCGGCCTGCTCTGCCTCCACAACAAATTCCTGCATCTGTACTTCATGCTCCATACAACATTATCCTTTCAAACTCTTTACCAGTTGATTTAAATCCTCTTCTTTGTAACGGAAAATCAATAAAATTGCCAGAAATACCGCAGAACAGGTAACATAAATATCTGCCACATTAAATACCGGGAAGTTGATCAGTTTAAAATAAAAGAAATCAACTACATATCCATTTGCCATACGGTCAATAAAATTTCCAACCGCCCCGGCTGCGATCAACACCAGTACCACACGCAGTGAATTAAATTTAGCAGTATACGGAATTTTCCAGAAGCAGTATGCCAAAAATAGCAAAATAACAACTGTCATGATTAAAAACACCACACGTTTCCCCTGAAAAATACCAAAAGCCGCACCGCGGTTCTCCAGATAATAAAGTTCAAATACATTTTTTATCAATACAAAGGATGGTCGGTCTTTCAGATGAAGTACCGCCAGCCACTTGGTTATCTGATCTACAAATACTAAAATTGCGAAACAGATAATACCAAGAATCACACTTTTTCCTCTTCCCAAACATGTTTTTTTGTCAGTCATAACCTTTTTCCTTCCTGTGGCAGGCACCTTTATAAATTGTTTGAATACAAAATAAGCATTCCCCCGCTTTAAGTGCGTAAAGCACTAAGCGGTGGGTAAGTGGTATGCTTATGTCTGCTTTACATGCCTTTACCTAAGAAGAACCAGTCCCTTTTCAGAAACTGGTTCTCTGTTTTTTGATTCACGCATATGCTCTATTATGAATCGAATTTCAGCAAAGCTGATCTATTCTTCGTTCCAGCTTCGCAATTTTAAATATCGTTCTGTAAAGATGCTACATCAAATGCATTCATAATGCTCTGGAAATCACCGGAAATATCCACAGAAGCCGGAGTTACAATAAATATGTAATTAGAAATCTTCTGTAAATTACCATCAATAGCAAAACAGGATCCGGATGTAAAGTCAATGATTCTCTGGCCAATCTCAAGATCCAGTCCTTCCAGATTTAATACAACTGTTCGATTGTTTAATAATGTCTCTGTAATTTCACGGGCATCTTCTACGGATGTAGGTTTGATCACACATACTTCCATGGCAGTATTTCCTCCCTGATTTTTTTTCACCGGGCGCATCGGTGTCACTTTGGAATTAGATTTTGCAGATGTTTTATTCTCTTTTACAGAGGTAAAACGAACTGCCTGTTCATGTTCCTGCTCTTTCTCGCGACGGAATGATTTCTTTTTAGGTTCCTCGTAATAATCATCATCTTCCTCATCATAATAATCATCGTAGAAATCATCATCCTCATCCGCATTCAGACGCATCATATTCAAAAATTTATCCATCATACCCATTCTGATAAAATCTCCATTCTTAATTTGTAATCTATTTTAAATATTGTAATTTCGTGCCCCAAAAATACCGGTTCCTACACGAACCATGGTAGCACCTTCTTCAATCGCTACTTCATAGTCTCCGGACATTCCCATGGACAAAATACACATGTCTACATTATCAATGTTTTTCTCTTTGATGTCAACAGATAATTCGCGGATTCCCCTAAAATATTTACGATTATCCTCAGGATCATCCACATATGGTGCAATCGTCATCAGACCACAGATATGAATATTCGGTAACTTAGCAGCATCCTCTACCAGAGCAATGGCTTCTTCCTTTGAAGTACCAAATTTCGATTCCTCACCTGCAATGTTTACCTCGATCAGGATATCTGTAGTTACATTATGTTTGACAGACTGTGCACTGATCTCTTCTGCCAGTCTCAGAGAATCAACAGAATGGATCAGTGCCGCTTTTCCCATCAGGTATTTCACTTTGTTTCTCTGAAGATGTCCGATCATATGCCAGTGAATATCCTTCGGCAGAACCTCATATTTATCCATCATTTCCTGCACTTTGTTTTCACCAAATTCACGGATTCCGGTATCATACACTTCCTGAAGCATTTCCACCGGTTTTGTCTTGCCTACAGCGATCAGAGTCACTTCGGAGCGGTCTCTGCCCGCACGTTTACACGCTGCTTCTATATTTTCTTCCACTTTCTGTAAATTTTCTCTCAGCATTTTTATTCCTCCTGCCTGATATTCTCCCATTTAGTTCATAAATTCGCCTTCACTTACTTCATTTCCATTTAAAGCAATATGATCATACAAAGAAATTCCATATTTTGTTCCGGTTTTCACGACGGTGTATTCCTCGTTTTCAGCCAGAACATCGATGAGACGGAAAATCGCATAACCTTTGTCCATATTATACACGCCTTCCTTCGTTGCAGTATCTTTAATACTGTACTGTTCATTACTGTCCGGAAGCTGAATCGTATCTCCAACTGACAGGGAGTTTTCGGATACATAATATGCATCTTCGGTCTCATAATACAGATCTGTTGTTACAAATTCTGCACTTTCTTTTCCGTGTTTATCTTTTGTGATCTTGATCACACCGTTACTGGATGAATTATCTCCTTTTCCGATGTATTTTTTCGGAATAACAAGGAATTCTTTCTTTGCAATGGCTGTATTTGGTATCTTAAGACCTTGATTTTCATCGGATCCAAGTTCCACTTCGATATAACGGTCGGATAAAAAGCGGATCATGGAATTGTTCAGATCCAGCTGTAGGAAATAACTTCCATCAATTTTGCGCACATAAGTTGTCGCATTCGTCTCCGTGTGATCCTTGCGGAATTTCACATGTAGAATAAAGGAATCAGAGCCTTCACTGATCTGCTGCTTATATTCTTTTGCCTCAGATTTGCTGACAGGAACCATGATAGACCATTTTTCGCTGGTAGCAATCTTATATAACGCCTGTCCGGATTTTACCTGTGCATTTCCTTTCAGATTTGTCTTACTGTAGGAAGCAGGATTATACATATCTGCGGTAAAGGAATCGGTTGAAACGCCTTCATATCCATCGGTATACAATGCCAGAATACCATCCATAGATGTCCGCACAAACGAAAACGTATTCTGTGAAACTGCGGAAGTAGTCTGATCAGACAAACTGTTTAACGCATTAATATACAGGTTTTCCTGAATCTGTGCATCGACACCATCTTTAAAAGAATACACATTGTAAAACTGTGTATTAGAATATGATGAGATATAGTTTGTGATACTGTTCTGGATATTTAACAACTCCTCCTCCGAAAGATTTGCGGTATCCAGACCTGCATGTGAAATTTCCTGGGAAATATCTCCGGCCTTGTCCACGGAACAGATCAGATCATTATATCCTGCTTTGTCGCCTTCTTTTTTGTAATAATTGACTGCCCCGGTATCGTCCGCATAAAAGACCTCTTCCTGGCGAATGATCAGCCCGGTATAAGATTTATTTTTTGCAATCCGTCCATTCTGAACTTCATAGACAGAGATATTGTTTTGTGTCAGATAGGAAATCAGATAGATTACAAAATAAACGAACACAAAGGCAAATATGATAATGCCGATATTCAGATGAAAGCGTCTGCGATACGGAACAATGTTACGCTTTTTTTTCTTCATTTCGGTCGTCCTTTCCATTTTATTGATATATGATGTATAAACTCCCCTTTCACGGGAATACTCCCTGTCAGAAGGAGGAAAAACGATGAACACAAAAATTTTAGACAATATTTTACTTGCCATTATCATTGTAGGAGCAGTGAACTGGGGGCTGGTCGGTTTCTTCCGTTTCAACCTGATTGCCTTTCTCTTTGGAAATATGAGCTGGCTTTCCCGTGTCATCTATGCTCTGGTCGGAATCAGCGGTATCTATCTCATCAGCGCATTCGGACGGATTCGCTCCATGAACGATGCCTGAAAAGAAATAATTCCATACAACAAAAAGGTGTCTTAAGGATTATTCCCCCTTAAGACACCTGAAAAATCGATTCTATAAAGAAACAATCAGTCTTGCTTTTGCACACTCAGGCAAATCTGCCTCATCCTTTGAAACACTTAAAATGAATTTAACATTGAATTTCTCACTGATAATATCAAGTTTCTCAATTGCATGTACAAGCTGATCATCTGCAAGGTTTGCAATTGTAAGGAAGCTGTCAAGATACATTTCCTGAAGATCATAATCCTGAGAAACGATACCACAAATGAATCCAAGGAACTCATCACAGTTGCTAATCGGATAATCTGCTACGTTAATCAAACGTACTTTGTTTGATAACTCGTGCATATGTTTCTGACTTTTATCCAAATATACAATATTACCGGAAGCAGCTTCTACAGAAGCATTTACCTTATCCAATAAATATTTTGTTTTTCCCTTTCCCTTTTTGCCGGCAATAATTTCAACCATAATTTTATCCTCCTACCTCTGCCTCTTTCTTTTTATAATCCTCATAAAATATGTGATCGTTCTTATAAAAAGATCTGGCTGTTTATGAATTCATTATAGTATATCCACCATTAAAATACAACCGTTAATTCTAAAAAAGGGGTGACTTTAGTTTGAATAATTGGTGAGAAGTTCTGTCATAAGCGTATAAAGTTCTCTCTTGGTATTTCCCTTCAATATAATGGAAATATATGGCTTTCCGCTGCTGCTCTTACTGTACAATACAAGGCAGTTTCCGGCTACATCCGTGGTTCCGGTCTTGCCGCCAACGACAGTCACATTTTCCGGTGCATCATAACGGCCCTTCAGATAGCCGTTTGTGTTAAACCAGACCTGATCAACCGCATCTCCATTCGCATCTGTATAAGAGGTACTGTATTTCTTGGTAGAAATATATTTCACAAAATCATCATTCTGTACCGCTGCATTGAAGATCAGATAGAGATCATATGCAGTCGTATAATGATTGTCATCCGGCAGTCCGTGCGGGTTCACAAAATGAGATTGTGTTGCACCAAGTGCCTGTGCTTCCTGGTTCATCAGTTCTGCAAATTTGTCTACAGAACCGGAAATATATTCCGCAATTACATTCGCAGCATCATTTCCGCTGCAGAGCATCAGCCCATATAATGCCTGATCCAGTGTCAGCTGGTCTCCCGGCTTTAATCCACAAATAGAAGATCCCATCATCAGAGAACTGATGGCTTCGTCTGAAACGGTCAATACATCATCCAGTTTTCCATACTTCAATGCAATATACGCAGTCAGAATCTTTGTCGTACTTGCAGGGTACATTTTCTGATAAATATTCTGTGCATATGTAATTTCCTGATCATCCACGGAAAATACAGCTGCAGTCTGCGCATAATCTGCATTTATTCCATCCGCAGGAGTAGAATTTTCAGTGCCACCAACACACAGATCAGTAGCGAGTAATCCCGGAAGTTCCTGTGAATCAGTCTGCGTCAGGGCATAACTGTCCGATGTGGCATAAACATCGTATGCATCTGCCACATCGGTTCTTTCTTTACATCCACCCAGCAGTAATAAAGACAATACTACCAGGATTAAAATCTTATATTTATTTGTACATTTCACGCCAGTCAAGATCTCCTCTGTCTAAAGAATGTATCAATAATTCTGCTGTTGCCAGATTTGTGGCCAACGGAATATTGTGAATATCGCATAAACGGACAATATTGTCCACGTCCGGTTCATGCGATCTTGCGGTCAGCGGATCACGCAGAAAGATCACCAGATCGATATAGTTATTTTCAATATCCGCACCCAGCTGCTGAGAGCCTCCCAGCTGACCGGTCAGATATTTGTGTACAGACAGATTGGTCGCTTCTTCAACCAGCCTTCCTGTGGTTCCTGTGGCATACAGCGAATTTCTTCCTAAAATTCCTCGGTACGCAATGCAGAAATTCTGCATTAACTTTTTCTTTGAGTCATGCGCGATAAGTCCTATGTTCATTATTCTATGTCCCCCAATCCGTGATATTTTCGAGCCTGCAGACCGACGTTTAACACCAGTCCCAGACCTATAAACAAACTTAACAGCGATGTCAGACCATAGCTGACAAACGGTAACGGCAGGCCGGTATTCGGCATCAGGCCGGTTGTAACGCAGATATTAATGAAACTCTGAAATCCGATCAGCGCAGCTATGCCGCAACAGAGCAGTCTTCCACCAAGATCTTTTGCATTTTTCGCAATTAGTATACACTCAAAAACGATTAAAAGCAATAATATAATTACAATCAGGCAGCCGATAAATCCAAGTTCTTCCCCAACTACCGCAAAAATGAAATCTGTCTGCGGTTCGGAAATAAAATTACCGTTTTTCATAGATGCAATAGAACTGTTGTTCAATCCTTTTCCCCATAACTGACCGGAACCAATGGCCATAATGGAGTTTTGCTGCTGGTAAGCGTCATCCGCATATTTTGAAGGCTGAAGCCAGGACAATATACGACTGTACTGATATTCTTTTAACGGAAGCGCCTGCTTCAGTATCAGTATCACACCGATGATACTTACCGGAACACCAAGTGCCAGTACACCTGCTACTATTTTATAACTTAATCCCGCAACAAACAAGAGGGTAACGAAAATCATTGTCGTCGCGATGGTTGTGGAAAGGTCCGGTTCTTTGACGATCAGTAAAAGTGGAATACCAATAAGGATCAGGCTTAAAGCGAGAATCCTCCAGGTATTCAGCTGTTCCTGATACTTCATGAAAAATCCTGCAAAAAATATAACCAGCAGGATTTTACAAAGTTCTGACGGCTGAAATTTAAAACTTGGGGTCACCTGAATCCAACGGGTTGCACCACCGGTTTTGTCGCCAACGCCCGGAATAAATATCACGCCAAGCAACACAACAGCCAACAGATAGATTAGTCGCCGGAATTTCAATATCGTACTGTAATCGATCAGTGAGGTAATAACCATAACGATCAGACCGCCAACTACTCCTACAATCTGTTTGTTCTGAAGGGACGGTTTTGCACTTCCAACTACCATAACACCGATAATGCACAGCAGTATGACATATACTACCAGCCGAAATCTGTAGTTTTTTATTTTGTATTGCTTAAACATAGAACTCCTCCGATTTATTTTATCCTGTTATGTATTTCTTTTTCCAGCCTCTGCGCTGTTTTTTTTGACGTCTGTGTTTTATATCAAATTGTGGCAATGGAAGTTCTTCTCCCAGCACACGTCTGCAGATTCTGCCATACGCCTGACCGGCCAGCGTCTGTGTCCCGGTCAGCGGACAGCCGTTATTGGTAGAGATCACTACATGTTCATCATCACAGACCGCACCGATAATGCCAACACACAAAATATCTGCGATGTCTTTTAGCCCAAGCATCTGTCCCTGAGCAATCATCTCTGGGCGAATCCGGTTGATGATCAGTTTCACATCCGAAATGCCTGCGGAAAATAGCAGCCCGATAACCCGGTCTGCATCCCGCACCGCAGATATTTCCGGTGTGGTCACTACCAGTGCCTGATCCGCACCTGCAATGGCGGTCTGGAATCCCTGTTCGATTCCCGCCGGACAATCCAGCAGAATGTAATCAAAATCTTCCCGCAGTTCCTGCAGAAGCTTTACCATCTGCTCCGGTGTCACTGCGCTTTTATCCCGCGTCTGCGCTGCCGGGATCAGATACAATCCCGGGAATTGCCGGTCACGGATTACAGCTTGCCGGATCCGGCAGTTTCCTTCGATAATATCCACCAGATTATACAAGATCCGGTGTTCCAGTCCCATGACCACATCCAGATTCCGCAATCCGATATCTGTATCGATCATCAGCACTTTTTTGCAAAGCATGGAAAGTCCTGCCCCGAGATTTGCCGTTGTTGTGGTCTTTCCCACACCGCCTTTTCCAGATGTTACAACAATAATTTCACACATACAAAAGATTCCTCCTTTTTCTTCCCATTGTTATCTTTTGTAATGTGATAATATTTTTATCCTTCTCACTACTACAATATATTTATGGTTAATATCCCTTACAGCCAGTAAGGAATTATCCATCTTGTTGCTTAAGCTGTTAGA
>NZ_CAKRAS010000035.1 GCF_934295145.1 uncultured Eubacterium sp.
GAGGGTAGTGAGCGTCTAGCGTCCTGACAGGATGCTTCGTTTTCGTATTAAAAATTAAATTTCAGCCAACAACAAGATAAACAAGAATTGTATAAAAATAAAAAATCCTGTAGTAAACGACACCTTTTTTCCGTTATTATATATAGAAGAGATAAATCACAATCTTTTTACTACGGATATCTGTAAATGGTTTTTCGAATCTTTAAAAAGATTTCGAGACTGCACACAAATAACGGGGAGGAAACGTTATGCTTTTGTTTTTAACCATGCTGGACAGCGACGAGGACCGGTCCAAATTTGTTCAGCTTTATCATAAATATCGATATTTTCTATGGTACCTGGCGCGTGAACGGTTGCAGGACGAACATCTGGCGGAGGACGCGGTGCAGGAGGCCTTTTTAGCACTGACACGTCACATGGACAAGGTTGGCAGTGTGGAATCTGCAGCAACGCGGAATTTTCTGGCAACCATTGTAAAAAATAAAGCAACGGATCTCTTACGAAAACGCCAGGGAATTACGGAAGAGGAAGAAGCTTCCCAAAAACAGGAAGCAGAAGTTTTCGGAGAAGATCTTTTGGACCAGTATCTGGTACAGGAAAGTTATGAACGCATTTTGCAGGCCATTCAGAAGCTGGATGAAATTTATCGTGTGGTATTTGAATTTAAATATTTGCATGAGCTTTCCGACAGGGAGATTGCCAATCTGCTTGGAGTAACACCAAAAGTGGTAAATGTGCGGATTTTCCGGGCACGGAAAAAATTGCAGAATCTTCTGAGAGAGGAGTGAGGGAGCAATGAACAGACAAAATCAGGACAGAGCAGATAAAGTCGCACATGTTTATAAAAAAGGCAGAAAAGTGCGAGGTGCGGACGAAGTGCTGAAACGGGCATTGGCGGATTGTATGCAGGAAGAAGCGCAGCAGACGCAGAAAAAGATGGAAACGGAAGGACAGCATGCATTTTCAAAGCCGTTTATTGAAAAGATGCAGTTTGTTTTAAAACAGGGAAAACAGGCAGAAGAACAGCAGAAAAAGAAAGTGCGTGGACGGCGATGGACCCGCGTGGCAGCAGCTTGTATCGTATGTGTGGTTGTGGCAGGTGGAAGCTGGATTGGCTTGCGTGGAAATGTTAAAACATCACAGAATGAAACTTCCGGTTCGGCGGCAAAAACGGAAACTGCAAGCGAGGAGGAAAGCCTTGAAATGGGAAAGTCAGATTATGCTGATACAATAAGTGGAAACGTGGATGCTTCGGATACGCAGGAGAATGAATCTAATGTTTTAAATGAGGATAAGAAAGAAGGCAGTCGGGATTCGGTGGGTACAGAGGAAAACACATCGGCATCTGTGGGGATTCTTGCAAAGAATGTGGATATAAAAGTGCTAGAAGTGACACCAACATCCCTGAAAGTAAGATTGACAAATAACGGTGATGAAGATATTAGTTTTGGAGATGATTACGAAGGTATAGAAGTTTATGATGAGGCGACAGATACATGGATGGAGTGTCAAAAGCAGTATGAAATCGCTTGTCACGATATTTTGCATTTTGTGAAGTCAGGGGATAAACAGAATTGGTTTGACTGGTACGTAGACTGGGCAAATGTATACGGTTCTCTTGAGGCAGGGCATTATCGCCTGCAGAAAAATATTTCCATTGGAAATATCGATGGTGGCGACCAGTATGTGCAGCTAATTCAGATTGAATTTAATGTCAGATAAGCTATAGCCAATTCAGATCGAAAGTGATGTCAGTTAACAGCAGTGATTGCAGGAGGAGAAGAATCATGAGAGAAAAGAAAAAAGCGGGAAAATGGATACTTTGTATGCTGTTAGTTGGATGTATGCTGTTCACAATGGGATGTGGAAAAAGTGCGCAGTCAAGTGCAGACAGCAGTGGCACAAATCGCAGTGAAAGTGGTTTCGGAGGTTTTCAGGCAGAAAGTCAGAAAATGACCAGTGCGGGAACAATGACTGAAGGTGGTGCCACAGAAGCAGCGGTAAATATAGACGATGCCGTGGAACAAAGTGCACAGGACTCCGGAGAACAGGGAACAGATACGAATGGAACAGAATTTGAACAGGTGGAAGGGGTTAACACAGAGCAGAAACTGATCAAAACAGTCCATATGTCAGCAGAAACGACCGAGTTTGATACATTGGTGGCTGAAGTACGTGCGAAAACGAAAAGTGCCGGCGGTTATGTGGAAAATTCAGATGTTGGCGGAGATTATGGAATGGATATGACACGATATGCATATCTTGTTCTTCGTATACCGGCAGATAAACTGGATGATTTTGTGGGCGAAGTGAAAAATGCGTCTAATGTGCGATCCTTTGGCGAAAGTACGGAGGATGTTACGCTGCAGTATACAGATCTGGATACCCATATTAAAGCACTGCGGGAAGAGCTGAATGCATTGTTTTCCATGATGGAGCAGGCCACATCGATGAAAGATATTCTGGCTATCCAGTCCCAGATCACGGATGTGCGTTATGAGATAGAAAGTTATGAATCACAGCTTCGTGTCTATGACAATCAGGTAACTTACAGTACGGTATATCTGGATCTGTATGAAGTAGACCGGGAAAGTTCCACAGCGGGAACAACATTTGGGGAGCGTGTGAAAGCAAAATTTAATGATAATCTGTACCAGATGGGACAGGGACTTCAGAATTTTATGGTTGGATTACTGGGCGGATTGCCAATCCTGCTTCCAATCATTATCATTTGCGTGGTAGTTATTGTTGTGCTTCGCAAATTTTGGAAAAAGAGAAAAAGTGGCGGACAGGAAAAAACAGAAAAGTAAGAAACGACAGCTGTAGTTGGCTGTGACGGGAATCCACCTTGCGGGATTCCCGTTTTTGTGGTAAAATAGAAAAACTTTAGTGAACATTTGTTCAATGTCAAGCATATATTTGCTCGAAATTTTGGGAAAAGAACGCAAAAACAATTTAAATCACCTTAAAAGAGCAGTTTTGTTCACAAAAAGGGGAGTTTGTTCGAAAAAGATACTTTGAGTTGAAAGGATGAAAAAATGGCAGATAAAGTAACATATGATGCGGGGAGTATTTCCGTACTGGAAGGTCTGGAAGCAGTTCGTAAGCGTCCGGGCATGTACATCGGAAGTGTGTCCCGCAAAGGTTTGAACCATCTGATCTATGAAATCGTAGATAATGCGGTGGACGAGCATTTGGCAGGAGCCTGCAGTGAAATTAAGGTGACGCTGGAAGCAGATGGTTCCTGTACCGTTGAGGATAATGGACGAGGAATTCCGGTTGGAATGCATGAAAAAGGTGTTCCTGCGGCAAGACTTGTTTTTTCCACGCTGCATGCCGGAGGAAAGTTTGATGATTCTGTATACAAGACGAGCGGAGGTTTGCACGGGGTTGGATCTTCCGTAGTAAACGCATTGTCCACCTATCTGGATGTACAGATCAGCCGGGACGGTGCAATTCACCATGACCGTTATGAGCGCGGAGTGGCTGTGGAGCCGCTGGTAGATGGTTTGCTTCCGGTAATCGGAAAGACCAAAAAGACCGGAACAAGGATTAATTTTCTCCCGGATCCGGAAATTTTTGAAAAGACAAGATTCAAAGAGGATGAAGTAAAAAGTCGCTTGCATGAGACTGCATATCTGAATCCGAATCTGACAATTGTATATGAGGATCTGCGCGGTGAGGAGCCGGAGCATATCGTTTATCATGAAGAAGAAGGTATCATCGGATTTGTCCGTGATCTGAATAAAAAAGCAGAAGTATTGCATGACGTGGTTTATTTCAAGGGAGAGAGCGAAGGCATCACCGTGGAAGCTGCATTTCAGTATACCAATGAGTTTCATGAAAATATTCTTGGCTTCTGTAACAACATTTACAATGCAGAGGGAGGCACACACATCACTGGTTTCAAGACGATTTTTACCACAGTGATGAATCAATATGCCCGTCAACTTGGAATTTTGAAGGAAAAGGATGCAAATTTCACCGGCGCAGATGTGCGTAATGGTATGACCGCGGTTATTTCCATCAAGCATCCGGATCCGCGTTTTGAGGGACAGACCAAGACAAAACTGGATAATCAGGATGCCTCCCGTATTACAGCGAAGGTAACCGGAGATGAAATACAGTTATTCTTTGATAAAAATCTGGAGACACTGAAAATAGTATTATCCTGTGCGGAAAAGGCAGCAAAAATTCGTAAGACAGAAGAAAAAGCAAAGACAAACCTGCTGACAAAGCAAAAATTTTCTTTTGATTCCAATGGAAAACTGGCAAACTGTGAGAGCAGGGATGCTTCTAAATGTGAAATATTTATCGTCGAGGGAGATTCTGCAGGAGGGTCAGCTAAGACTGCCCGTGACCGTAACTTCCAGGCGATTCTTCCGATACGTGGAAAAATTTTGAATGTTGAAAAAGCAAGTATCGATAAAGTGCTGGCCAATGCGGAGATCAAGACAATGATCAATGCGTTTGGGTGCGGTTTTTCCGAAGGATATGGCAATGATTTTGATATTTCCAAATTGCGTTATGACAAGATTGTCATTATGGCAGATGCCGATGTGGATGGTGCGCATATTTCCACACTGCTTCTGACATTATTCTATCGCTTTATGCCGGAACTGATCTTTGAGGGGCATGTATACATTGCGATGCCGCCACTTTATAAAGTGATTCCGTCAAAGGGAAAAGAAGAGTATCTCTATGATGATGCAGCATTGGAGCGTTACCGTAAGACACACACAGGAAACTTTACACTGCAGCGTTACAAAGGTCTGGGTGAGATGGATGCAGAACAGCTCTGGGAGACCACACTGGACCCGGAGACACGTATGCTGAAAAAAGTAGAGATCGAGGACGGACGAATGGCATCGGATGTGACAGAAATGCTGATGGGTACGGATGTGCCGCCGCGAAAAGCGTTTATTTATGAGCATGCAAATGATGCTGAATTAGATATTTAGTAGGAGAAAAACATGGCTGAAAACAGAGAGCAGATCATCCGAACCGAGTATTCGGAGATCATGCAGAAATCATATATTGACTATGCAATGAGTGTTATCATTGCCCGTGCCCTGCCGGATGTGCGGGACGGATTAAAGCCGGTACAGCGCAGAACGCTGTTCGATATGCATGAGCTGGGCATCCGCTATGACCGCCCGTATCGTAAGTGCGCGCGTATTGTCGGTGATACCATGGGTAAATATCATCCCCATGGTGACAGTTCTATATATGGAGCCCTGGTCGTGATGGCACAGGACTTCAAATACGGTATGCCGTTAGTAGATGGACACGGAAACTTTGGCTCTATCGAGGGTGACGGAGCTGCAGCAATGCGTTATACCGAGGCACGTTTGCAGAAAATCACACAGCAGGCGTATCTGGCAGATTTAGATAAAGATGTGGTAGATTTTATCCCGAACTTTGATGCGACAGAGAAAGAGCCTTCCGTACTTCCGGTAAAAGTACCGAATATTCTGATCAATGGTGCAGAGGGAATTGCGGTAGGTATGGCAACCAGCATTCCGCCGCACAATCTGGGTGAAGTCATTGACGGTGTGATTGCATACATGAAAAATCCGGATATTACTACAGAAGAAATGATGGAGTACATTCCGGGACCGGACTTTCCGACAGGTGGAATCGTTATTAATAAAGATGAATTGGTTTCTATTTACGAATCCGGAAATGGCAAGATCAAACTGCGTGGAAAAGTTGAGATTGAGCCGGTAAAGGGCGGAAAAGAACGTATTGTTATCACTGAGATTCCTTATACCATGATTGGTGCAAATATCGGCAAATTCCTGAATGATGTATACAGTCTTGTTGAAACGAAAAAAACATCCGATATCGTGGACATTTCCAACCAATCTTCCAAAGCAGGTATCCGTATTGTTATTGATCTGAAAAAAGGAGCGGATGCACAGAATCTGTGTAATTTATTATACAAGAAGACACGACTGGAAGATACCTTCGGTGTAAATATGCTGGCAGTTGCCAATGGTAAACCAGAGACTATGGGATTAGTATCTGTAATCCGACACAACGTACAATTCCAGTACGAACTTGCAACCCGCAAGTATACAACACTGCTGAAAAAAGAGCAGGACAAGTGTGAGATTCAGGAAGGTCTGATCAAGGCATGTGATGTCATTGACCTGATCATAGAAATTCTGCGTGGAAGTAAAAATATCAAACAGGCAAAAAAATGCCTGATCACCGGAGAGACAGAAGGAATCAAATTCAAATCCAAACTTTCCGAAAAGACAGCTTCCATGCTTCATTTTTCCGAGCGACAGGCAACAGCCATTTTGGAAATGCGTCTGTACAAGCTGATCGGACTGGAAATTGAAGCACTGATGGCAGAGCATGAGGAAACTCTGAAAAACATTGCACTGTATCAGGAAATTCTTGGCAGTCGTTCTGCGATGGCAAAAGTCATTATCAAAGAGCTTAAGGCACTGAAAAAAGAATTTTCACATCCGAGACTTACTATGATTGAAAACGGAAAAGCAGCTGTATACAAAGAAAAAGAAGTAGAAGCTGTTCCGGTTGTATTGCTGATGGATCGTTTCGGTTATGTGAAAACTGTGGATAATTCCGTTTACGAGCGCAACAAAGAAGCGGCAGACAGTGAAAATAAGCAGATTGTTCCTTGTATGAGTGATGGAAAAATCTGTCTGTTTACGGATAATGGTCAGATGCATCTGGTAAAAGTTGCTGATATTCCATATGGAAAATTCCGTGATAAGGGAATTCCAGTGGACAATATCAGTAATTATGACAGCAGCACAGAAAATATTGTATACATCACTGCACTGGAATCTATCATGGACAAGAAGCTGCTTTTTGTGACAGAACAGTCTATGTGCAAACTGGTGGCAGGCAGTGAATTTGACGTTTCTAAACGAACCACTGCAGCTACAAAATTGCAGGAAGGAGACAAAATCCTGTACATGGCAGTGGCAGAACCAGAGACAACATTAGTGCTCCAGTCACAGAAAAACTATTTCCTGCGTTTTGCTACCGAAGATATTCCGGAGAAGAAAAAAGGAGCAGTCGGTGTGCGTGGTATGCGCCTTGGCGCCGGAGAACTGTTGACGGATGTATGGCAGCTGAATAATGAAAAAGAAGAGATTATTATGGTAAAAGAAAAGGCGGTTCATCTGAACCGGCTGAGAGTTGCAAACCGCGATACCCGCGGGGTAAAGAAGTAGAAGTTTCGGGTAATTGTGTGGTTAGAAATATAAGTTATGAAAAGGGACTCTGCGATTTTTTCTCTGTAGCTAACAATCGCTTACAGAGAAAAAATAGCCAGAGTCCCTTTATTTTTAGCCTGTGCGTCAAAACCACACTGCTTACCCTTACGTCGTGCCGCGCATGCATATAAATCTTGGAAATAAATAATAAGTACATTGTTGCATGCGCAGATTATGAGTAGCACGTGTAGTGTATGCTACTATGCAAATGGCTGCTAATTTTATAACGTAAATAAAAATCAGAGAAAATTTCCTCGACGAGCGGTTCAGAGAACGACTGAGTTTTGCGAGTTTTGCGCGAGTGGGAAACGACCAGCTTTTATGAGAGTTGGGAACGAGCGCGATAAAACCGAAGCAAAACGAGGGCAGTGAACGGTTAGTGAGTGAGGAAATTTTCTCTGATTTTGTTTTTATATACTAAATTTTAAGCCATTTTAACAGAAAAATGCATGAGCCGCCCGTACAAGATATTCGGTATCTTTCACTCCGGCTGTCTCATATGGTGAATGCATGGCCAGCTGCGGCAATCCGATATCCACTGTATTGAGTGCCACCTGTGTATTTGAAATATTTCCCAGTGTGGATCCGCCTGCAATATCGGAACGATTTGTGAACGTCTGTACTGGTACATCTGCCTGTTTGCAGATATCGCGAAACATTGCTGCGGATACTGCATCGGTACAATATTTCTGGTTTGCATTGAATTTGATCACAATACCACCATTCAGGTATGGGCGGTTTGTCGGGTCTGCCATATCAGTATGATTTGGATGAACTGCATGTGCATTGTCAGCGGAGAGCATCAAACTGTTTGCCAGATGAATGCGGTAATCTTCCTGATCATAGCCAAGTACTTCATGGATCCGCTCCAGTGTATCACGCAAAAATGTGGATGCTGCCCCTTGTTTGGTGCCGCTTCCCACCTCTTCGTTATCAAATACACAATGTAAAGCAAGAAAATTGTTTTTTTCTGCGGACAAGAATCCTTTCATGGACGAAAATGCACATTGCAGATCATCCAGTTGTGGGGCAGAAACAAACTCTTCGGAAGCTCCCCAGATGCTGGCCGGTTCTCTGTTATATAAGAAGAGATCGTGACCGAGGATGTCATCTGTGGAGATACCTGCTGCTTGAGCAATTGTTTGCATAAAGGTATCTTTCGCGCTGCTCATGCCGTAGAGCGGGAGCATATCTTTTTGTGCATTATATTTGTATCCATTGTTTGCTTCACGGTTCATGTGAATTGCAAGATTTGGAATCATCACCAGATCACGATCTACATTTACCAGTCTGCTTTCCAGTTTGCCGGTGGAAGGATTTTTTACGATCACACGTCCGGCCACAGAGAGCGGGCGGTCAAACCACGGTGCAAAAATCATTCCGCCATAGCGTTCTACATTCAGTTTGATATAATGTTTTTCCACTTCCATTTCCGGATTCTCCTTGATTTTAAAGGAAGGAGAGTCGCTATGGCTTGCCATGATGCGCATGCCGTCAAAACCATTTGACGGAATAGAAAAGGCAATGATGGAAGAGTCGTTTCGGGTGACAAAATAGTGTCCGCCGGCCTGCAGATTCCAACGCTGATTTTCTGAAAGTGCAGTATAGCCGTTTGAGAGAAATTCTTTCTTCATAGTGTCCACTGCGTGAAATGCTGAAGGACTATGCTTTATAAAATGAGTCAATTCTGTTGCGATATTCTGTTGCATAAATTTTCACCTCAATCTGTTTTTTGAAAATAGGTCTATAAAAGACCTTTGCTTATTGTAGCACAGACCAATGCTATTTGGAAAATAAAAAGAGTTTGATTTTACATGAAAAATGGTGATTCTGAAAAAAATGTAGAAAAAACAGGAAAAATCACATGGAATAATGACGAAAACAAGGGGAGAAAAAGTGTACTGATAGTTGAATTTGCACAGAATAGATTGATAAATGCATAACAATCGTTGACAAGGCTATTTTTTATATGCTAGTATAATGCCTAGGCAATTTTTGCAGGCTTTTATGTGTATGACATCATTTTTTTGCAAAAAGAGGAATGAATGTTGTAAAATATGAAAGATGTGGGAATTGATGATTCACAATGAAGTATGACATATACAAGAACATACTTCGCAAAAATGGAAGGGAGAGTTAATACATCATGACTTGGGCTTTTATTATTCCAATCATCGGCATCATTGCATTATTGGTTGCCGCTGGATTAGCTGCCAATGTAAAAAAACAGTCTGAAGGAACAGACCGTATGAAAGAAATTGCAGCAGCAATCCATGAGGGTGCACAGGCATTCCTGATGTCTGAGTACAAAATCCTCGTTATTTTTATCGTAGTTGTATTTGCCGCAGTTGGATTTGCAATCAGCTGGGCAACAGCGGTATGCTTCATCATCGGAGCATTTTTCTCAATCATCGCAGGTTACTGCGGTATGAATGTTGCTACAAGAGCAAACGTAAGAACTGCTAATGCAGCAAAAGAAAAAGGTATGTCTGCAGCACTGCCGATCGCATTCCGCGGTGGCGCAGTTATGGGACTTTGCGTAGTAGGTCTCGGACTGTTTGGTGTCAGCATCATTTACCTTGTTACAAAAAATGATTCTATTCTGTTCGGATTCAGCCTTGGTGCTTCTTCTGTAGCTTTATTCGCACGTGTAGGTGGTGGTATCTATACAAAAGCTGCTGACGTAGGAGCTGACCTGGTAGGTAAAGTTGAGGCTGGTATTCCGGAGGATGATCCTCGTAACCCGGCTGTTATCGCTGATAACGTAGGTGATAACGTAGGTGATGTTGCCGGTATGGGAGCTGACCTTTTTGAGTCTTATGTTGGTTCTATCGTATCCGCAATCACACTTGGTCTGCTGGCTTACAAATCCGCAGCAAACCCGCTCGTTGGTGCACTGTATCCGCTTCTGATCGCAGCAGTTGGTATCATCGCATCCATCATCAGCGTATTCTTAGTACGTGGTAAAGACGGTTCTGATCCTCATAAAGCACTGAAATTTGGTGAGAACATTGCAAACGTGATCACTGTAGTTGTTGCAGTAATCCTGTCCAAACCATTACTTGGTTCTTTCCTGCCATGCGGAGCTATCATCGCAGGTCTGATCGTAGGTGTTCTCATTGGTACAGTTACAGAGCATTATACATCTGACAACTTTAAACATGTTCAGAAAATCGCTGAGCAGTCTGAGACAGGTGCAGCTACAAATATCATCAGTGGTCTTGCAGTAGGTATGCACTCCTGTACAATTCCGATCATCCTGATCGCAATCGGTATCTTCGCAGCATATCAGTTCGCTGGTATCTACGGTATCGCTCTTGCAGCAGTAGGCATGCTTGCTACAACAGGTAGTACAGTAGCTGTTGATGCTTATGGTCCGATCGCAGATAACGCAGGTGGTATCGCAGAGATGTCCGGACTGGATGAGAGCGTTCGTGAAATCACAGACTCTCTTGACTCTGTAGGTAATACAACAGCAGCAATCGGTAAAGGTTTTGCTATCGGTTCTGCAGCTCTGACAGCATTATCTCTGTTTGTATCTTATGCAGAGGCTGTAAACTTAAACAAGATTGACTTACTGGTTCCGACTGTTATCATTGGTCTGTTGATCGGTGCAATGCTTCCGTTCCTTTTCTCTGCTATCACAATGGAAGCTGTTTCCAAAGCAGCTTACAAGATGATCGAGGAAGTTCGTCGTCAGTTCAAAGCTGACAAAGGAATCCTTGAAGGAACAAGCAGACCGGATTACAAATCCTGCGTAGGTATTTCTACACAGGCTGCATTAAAAGAGATGCTTCTTCCGGGTATCATTGCTATCGTAGTTCCGATCATCGTTGGTATCCTTTTAGGACCGGATGCTCTTGGTGGACTTCTTGCCGGTGCACTTGCTACAGGTGTTATGATGGCTATCTTCATGGCAAACGCAGGTGGTGCATGGGATAATGCTAAGAAATACATCGAGGGTGGACATCATGGTGGAAAAGGAAGCGAGCCGCACAAAGCAGCCGTTGTTGGTGATACTGTAGGTGATCCGTTTAAGGATACATCAGGTCCGTCCATCAACATCCTGATCAAACTGATGACAATCGTGTCCTTAGTATTCGCACCGTTATTCTTATCTATCGGTGGAATCTTAATGTTCTAGTTCGAACTTAATAGTTACCTGAATTGAATGAATGTAAGGTTAACAAAATTCAGGTTATGATATGAAATCGGGAACTCTTATCCCGGCGGCTAACAATCGCCTGCCAGGATAAGAGTTTCCGATTTTTTTAACATTGAGATAAAACAGTGGCCGGTCACAAAGAGGCTGTGTTTATGAACAAGTAGTGAAAGCGGCTTGCAATTCAAGGCGAACGCACGTGAGATGTGGTGTGCAATAGGGGATGTTTGGCAGTTTACTAATGGTATGCATTGCCATATGATACAAAATAAATAGGATAATATTGTGCAATAGTGATGAAAAATAAGTATAAATATTTATATGTATTGTAAGATGAAAATAAAAGTGATAGTATTACTATCATAAAAGAGGTGGTGAAACGGAGTATGGAGAAGACGGAGAAAATTCTTTCTGCAAGAGAACGGCAGGCATTACAGAAAAGAGACCAGATAATAACTGCATCGATGGAGTTATTTTGGGAAACGTGTATTGAGGATACGTCCATGGAGGAGATCGCAAAGCGTGCAAAGGTGGGAGTTGCTACTGTATACCGCTATTTCTCAACAAAGATAGAGCTTGTGGTTGAAACCGCACAGTGTTATTGGAAAAAAGTAGCACAGAAATATCTTGGAGAGTTAAATGAAGTTACAGAGCAATCTGATGCAGAAACAGATATGGAAGCGGGCGAGGAGTATCTGGTGTCTGCAACAAAAAGTGGAGCAGACCAGCTTCAGAAAATTATGGAGATTTTTTGCGATATTTTTGCAGAACAGAAGGCATTTCTGAAATTTTTACAGGAGTTTGATGTGTTTGTGAAAAAGTATCAGATATCCGGAGATGGACTTGCTAATTATGAGACCGGTATTTTGAACTTAAAGCCGTATATGACAAATGCATTGGAAGCAGGGCAAAGAGACGGTAGCCTCGTATTTCACTGTTCTGTGGATGAAATGTATTTTTCTCTGACCCACGCAATGCTGGCTTTGATGGAAAAACTGTCCGTGGCAGGAGATATTCTGCTGTCGGATCAGATTGTGGCAGGTGATCAGCAGATTCGTGTGATTTCACAGTTATTATTGGATGGAATGAAAAAAGGATGAAAAGGAGAAGGGTGTTATGAAAAAATTATCAACAGCAAAAATCTGGCAGTTTGCGGCGGGACAGTTTGGATGGGCGATGTTATCCGGCATTATTTCAAACTGGTTAGTTTATTTTTATCAGCCGGACAGCACGGCCATCAGTCAGGGGCAGACGGTGTTTATTCCACAAGGATTGGTTGTGTTTGGAATTTTTACGATTATCGGAGGAATTACAGCGTTTGGAAGAATTTTTGATGCGTTTACGGATCCGATGATTGCATCGCTTTCAGACCGGTGTACATCGAAAAATGGACGAAGGATTCCATTTTTGAAATGGGCTTCCCTGCCATTGGCACTTTCTACCGTGCTTGTATTCTGGTCACCGGTGAACAAAAACAGTCGGATCAATGCTGTATTTCTGCTGATTATGATTTTAGCATACTATCTGTCAATTACGGCATATTGTACGCCTTATAATGCGCTGATTCCAGAACTCGGACATACGCAGCAGGAGCGCTTAAATATCTCCACAGTGATTTCCTTTACGTTTATTGCAGGTACGGCGGTAGCTTATCTGGCACCAACAATCTGGGGGAACTTTATTCCGGTGTTTGGCAGAATCGGTGCAATCCGCGTGACGTTTACGATTATGGCAGCGGTTGCATTCATCTGTATGCTGATTCCGGTATTTTGCATTAAGGAAAAAGATTATGTCAATACAGTTCCGGCGAAAGAGTCTGTATTTAAGTCTTTGGTGGAAACCTTCAAAAACGGAGAATTTCGGAAATTTGTCGGATCGGATATTTTTTACTGGATTGCTTTAACGATGTTTCAGACGGGGCTGCCGTTTTTTGTAACCAGTCTGCTGAAACTTCCAGAGACGATGACAACATTGTATTTTGTTGGTATGACGGCGTTGTCACTGGTATTTTATATTCCGGTAAATAAGCTCACGCCAAAGCTTGGCAAGAAGAAAATGATTCTGTTTGCATTTGCGGTATTCAGTATCTGTTATTTTTACACTGGATTCATGGGAAAAATTTCCTTTATTCCAGAGACAGTTCAGGGACTGATCCTTACCGTTGTGGCAGCACTTCCAATGGCTATTTTCGGTATTTTACCGCAGGCGGTTGTGGCAGATATTGCGCAGAGTGATGCGATGACTTCTGGAAGTAATCGTGAGGGAATGTTTTATGCGGCCAGAACTTTTGCATTTAAACTTGGTCAGAGTCTGTCTATGCTGATTTTTACGGCAGTTTCTACGATTGGATCGGGAAACGGAACCGGTTATCGGATCGCAGCATTTGGAGCAGCAGTATTTTGCTGTGTTGGCGGTATTATTCTGATGTTTTATAATGAGAAACGGATTAATGGGATTATTACAAAAGCAAAGAGGTAGATGTTTTCTTTGATGCTATTGGTAATAGATTGGTTGATGAAAAGGATTTGAGGGAAAGAGGAAAATCGTCATGGAGATAATTCGGGAAAAAGAATATGATACAGTGATGAAGGAAATAGTGGAGCCGTATCTAAAGAAGCATGGAAAAAGTGGATATATCAGCAGTTATGATGGTATTGGAAAAATTCATGTAATGCGCTATCTGGCAGAGAATCCCAAAGGTGTGATCGTGATCTGTCATGGTTATACAGAATCGGCACCGAAATACGATGAGCTGGTTTATTATTTTCAGCAGGCAGGATATCATGTCTATCTGCCGGAACATTGCGGACACGGTTTGAGTTATCGTCTGACGAAAGATCCTTCTCTGGTACATATTGATAATTGGAAACGTTATGTCAGAGATTTCCTGCATGTTTGCGAGTATGTCAGAAAGAAACATCCGGATTTACACTTAAATTTGTTTGCACATTCTATGGGCGGTGCGATAGGCGGCATTGCAGCTGCATGGAAGCCGGAGTGGTTTCAGCATGTGATTTTAAATTCTCCGATGATCCGACCACATACTGCAAATGTTCCGTGGGGAATTTCAGCGTCGGTGTCAACGCTCCAGTGCCTAATCGGAAAAGCAGAACATTATGTGCTTGGACAGAAACCATATGAAGCGAGTGAAACATTTGAGACAAGTGCATCTACATCAAAACCGAGATTTACGCGCTTTAACGAACGCAGAAAAGCAACAAAAGAGATGCAGATCTGTGCGGCATCTTACAGCTGGCTGTCGAATGCTGCAAAGATGAACACGTATCTGATGCGTCATGCGTGGAAAAAGTATACGGCACCGATGTTGATCATTCAGGCAGAATGGGACGATTATGTGTGGACAAGTCAAATACAGAAGTTTGCTGATAAGATTAAAAAACATGGTATAGCTGAATGTGAATACCTGTATCTGTCGGAAACAAAACATGAGACATACAGCAGTAATGATGAGACGATGGACAAGTATATCAATAAGGTTTTTGCGTTTCTTCAGAAATAAAAGCTTGCCAGATTTTATGGGCGGTTATATACTGTTCTACATGCAATCGGATTCTGCACGTAAAAAAGGTATGGCAGATAACGGGCATAAAAGAAAAGATAAGGTGAAGGAGAAACAGAAAATGGGGATTTTTGATCGATTTAAGGTTTTAACGGTAAATGATGCCATTAATGAGTCAAGAACAGATAAAAATGCAGTACTGATCGATATTCGTGCCAAAGATGTATATAAACGCGGGTATATCAGCGGAAGCATCAATATTCCAATGACGCAGTTAGAACTGATTGAAAAACGTGTTCCGGATAAGGAGAAAAAAATTTATATCGTTGGAAGCTATGATAATGAACCGAAAAAGGCAGCAAAAAAATTAAAGAAAATGGGATATGAAAATGCGATTCCAGGAGGAAGAATGGAAGAGCATGAAGGTCCATTGAAGAAAATGAAATAAAATATGAAATTTGGCGATTGACGCTTGTTAATCAAATGAATACGGAAAAATAAATACGGCATAATATCAAAACAAATTGATATTATGCCGTATTTGCGTTATAATTAGCGGAATATGCAAAAGACGGTTGACTAATAATTTAGCGACATATAAAGCGGATTGCGAATGTCCGCTTTACGAAAAACGATATGGTACAGAAATGGTAAATGATGGAAAAGAAAGAAATCAGAAAACAGTACAAGATGCTGCGAAATAAAATGAGCGAGATGGAAGTAAAAGAAAAATCAGATCGAATCTGCCAGAACATCATCTCAAGTAATTTGTTTCAGCAGGCAGAAAGAATATTGGCGTATGCGCCACTTGGCAATGAAGTAGATATCCGCCCTGTAATCGAAGAAGGATGGAGACAAAACAAACGTATTGCATTTCCGAAAGTATTTGGCGATACAATGAAATATTTTGAAATCAGTGATTTTTCAAAACTGGAAGAGGGAACGTTTCATGTGATGGAACCGAAGGAAGATTATCCGGTGGACTGGGAAGAAGCTCTGGTGCTTGTGCCGGGAGTAGCTTTTGACCGTCAGGGTAACCGCATGGGCTATGGCAAAGGCTACTATGACCGGTTTTTTAAAGGAAAAACAGATTGTGTAAAAGTAGGAGTGGCTTATGAACTGCAGGTGGCGAATCACCTGCCAACAGAAGAAAATGATCTGCCTATGGAATATCTGGTGACAGAAAAAGGAGTATGGAAAAGACAATGAATTATATAGAAGCAATGGATTTCCTGGAAGAAACAAAGAAATATGGTAGTCAGCTGGGTCTGACCAGTATTCAGAATCTGATGGCAGAACTTGACAATATACAGGATGAAATCCCACTGGTACACATCGGTGGTACAAATGGAAAAGGTTCTGTGGGCGCTATGCTTTCCCAGGTCTTGACAGAAGCCGGATATCGCGTGGGCAGATTCTGTACGCCGGATGTATTTGTTTATGAAGATGAGTTTCAGATGAATGGCATAAATATAGAAAAAGGACGGCTGGCACAGCTTTTTACAAGGGTAAAAGCGGCCTGTGAAAAACTGGTGGCACAGGGAATGGCACATCCTACCCGGTTTGAAGTGGAAACCGCGGCAGCCTTTTTATGGTTTTATGAAGAAAACTGTGACATGGCATTGCTTGAAGTCGGAATGGGCGGTGCGACAGATGCAACTAATGTGATCAAAAAGCCACTGGTCAGCGTGCTGACATCCATCAGTATGGATCACATCCGTTTTCTTGGGAATTCACTGGCAGAGATCGCAACTGTAAAAAGCGGCATAATCAAACCACAGGTGACGGTAGTTACCATGCAGCAAAAGCCGGAAGCAATGGAAGTCATTAAGAAGAAAGCAGAAGAAATGCAGGCAGAGTTGATTGTTGCGAATATCTCTCAGGTGCAGAACATAACGCAAAAAGATGGTCGGTATGCATTTGAATGGAAAGCACCAAGGAGAAATAGCAATGAGCTATGTATTGCACCGAATGCTGTAAAAAACAATATCCAGAAAGAAGAATCAGAAAGAGATTTTCTGTGTATTCCAGTTACACTTTCCCTCTGCGGTGCATTTCAGGTAGAAAATGCAGTCTGTGTGATAAATGCATTGCGGATTCTACAGAAAAAGTATCCGAAAATCACAGGAACTGTGATTCAACAGGGACTTTCACATACCATCTGGCACGGTCGTATGGAACAAATCGGAACGGGACCGGATTTCTATCTGGATGGGGCGCATAATGAAGATGCGGTGCGCAAACTTCGAAAAACATTGGATGAAGGATTTTCCGACCGCAGAATCGTGTATATCATGGGCGTGCTGGCAGACAAAGACTACGAAAAAATGATTCAGATGATGTTCCGACCGGGAGATCATGTTTATACGGTTACGCCGCAAAATCCACGGGCTTTGGATGGGAAAGAACTGGAAAAACAGCTTTTAGAGCAAAAGATTGATGCACGATATTGTGAAAATGTGCAGGATGCGGTATTATATGCTTTACGGGATGCGCAAAAAGGAGATATGATATTGGCATTTGGTTCGTTATCCTATCTGCGAAATGTGCGGGAAGCGTATGAAAATTGTAAATAAATTGCAAGTAGCGCAAGCGGATTGCGAATGTCCGCTTTACCAGTAATGCTGAAAGCATGAAAAATTGAAAAACAGCGTTGCAAAAATGTGTAAAACAGGAAAAGAAATATTTATGAAGTTTACGGAAAAATTACTGAAACATCCGGAATTTCTGCGTTTGCAGAAGCGTGTGCAGCAGATTGAGCAGGAGCGGATTTATTGCCATCACGAGCTGTCACATGCACTGGATGTCTGTCGTATGGCATGGATGATGTATCTTGAGGATCAAATGCAGAAAAATCTCAAATATGGATCAGATGCTGAAAAAATGGATACTGAACTGAAAAATAATTGCGAATTGGAAGCTGGATTTACAAGTGAATCGGAGCCTGTGAAAGCCAGGAAAGCAGAGCAGTTGGCAGATTTTTGTAAAAAAAAGGATCAGTTTTATGTGACGGGCTTATTGCATGATATCGGACGGGTGGCACAGTACGAGACCGGAGAGCATCACAGTGAAGCGGGTGTGCGGATTGCAAAACAGTTGTTGGCTGAGATTGGATATCCATTAGCCTGGATGGATGAGACGCTGCAGATTGTAGGTGTACATCATGGACGTGCGGAAGAAAAAAATGAAGCAGGTACCATGGAATACTATATCCGCAGAGCAGACCATTTGTCACGAAACTGCTTTTTATGTGAAGCGGCAGATTCCTGTAAATGGAGTGACGAGGAACGTAATCAGACCATTACCTGGTGAAATAAAGCTTTGAAAATAACCAGATGTATATATATTGTGTAGGTTAGAGATATTACATTTCTTTAGTTATAAGGAGAATGAGAAAAATGAAAATAGGAATAAAGAATTTTGACACAGATCACGAGACATATATTATGGGCATTTTGAATGTGACACCTGACTCATTCTCAGATGGCGGTAATTTTAATTGCCTGGATGCGGCGCTGCGCCATACAGAGGAAATGTTGGCAGAAGGTGCTGATATCATCGATATTGGCGGAGAGTCCACCCGTCCGGGTCATGTGCAAATTACAGATCAGGAAGAAATTGACCGTGTGGCGCCGATCATTGAAGCGGTAAAAGCCAGATTTGATGTACCGATTTCACTGGATACTTACAAAAGTGCAGTAGCAGAAGCAGGAATTGCATCAGGTGCAGATCTGATCAATGATATCTGGGGATTAAAATATGATCCGAAGATGGCAGAAGTGATCGCTAAAGGTGATGTGGCATGCTGTCTGATGCACAACCGGGATAACAGCAACTATGCAGATTTCCTGAAAGAATGGTACGATGAAACTGCAGAGTGCGTGACGCTGGCAAAAGCAGCCGGTATTGCGGATGATAAAATCATTCTGGATCCCGGGGTTGGTTTTGGAAAAACGTATGAGCAGAATCTGATCACCATCAAATACATGGACAAACTGAAAACTCTTGGCTATCCGCTGCTTCTGGGAACTTCCCGGAAATCTGTGATCGGACTGACACTCGACACACCTGTGACCGACCGTGCACTGGGAACTGCTGTGACAACCGTATTTGCGGTGCAGCAGGGATATGCTTTTGTTCGTGTGCATGATATCAAGGCAAATAAACAGGCAATTCAGATGACAAAAGCGATTATGGAGGCGTAATATGGATCGTATAAAAATACAGAATCTGGAAGTATTCGGACACCATGGGGTGTTTTCCGAGGAAACAAAACTGGGACAGAAATTTCTGGTAAATGCAACATTGTACACAAATACGCGTGCAGCCGGTTATTCAGATGATCTGGAAAAATCTATCAACTATGGTGAGGTTTGTCATTTTATTACACGTTACATGCAAAATCATACATTTAAGCTGATTGAAGCAGTTGCAGAGCATATGGCACAGGCTCTACTGATGGAATATCCGCTTTTACAGAAACTGGATCTGGAGATCCGGAAACCATGGGCACCGATTGGACTGCCTCTGGAAAATGTATCGGTGGAGATCAGCCGAGGCTGGCATACAGTCTATCTCTCTGCAGGTTCGAATCTTGGAGAACGCCAGCAGTTTTTGCGGGCAGCAGTGAGACTTTTGCAGGAATGCACGGGAATCCGCAATGTAAAAGTATCAAAGCTGGTGGAGACAGCGCCATATGGCTATACGGATCAGCCCGCATTTTTAAATGGTGCGATTAAATTGGAAACATTGTATACACCACAGGAGTTATTGATCGGAATCCACAAGATTGAGGCAGATCTGGGGCGGGAGCGTGTGATTCACTGGGGACCGCGCACCATCGATCTGGACATTATTTTTTATGATGATGAGATTGTAGCAGAGTCAGATCTGATCATTCCACATATCGATATGCAGAACCGATTGTTTGTGCTGGAACCACTGTACATGCTTTGCCCGGGAAAAGTCCATCCGGTGTTGCATAAGACCGTTGCGCAGCTTCGCCAGGAACTGATCAGCAAGACACAGAATAGCTGATAAAATAAAAAGAATAAATGGAGTAGTGAATGAAGAAGTATAAGTTTATTTTCTGGGATATGGATGGCACACTGGCGAATACTTATGAGGGTGTGACAAATTGTGTGAAATATGCCATGGAACCTTACGGAATCCATCTGGAAGGAGAGGAGGAACTGCGGAAGTTTATCGGACCTCCGCTTCGTTTTTCTTTTACAACGTATTGCGGACTCAGCGAGGAAGAAGCAGAAAAAGCAATTGTGCGCTATCGGGAGCGCTATATACCAATCGGAGTATATGAGTGTGAATTATTTGAAGGCGTACGTGAGACGATTCAGGCTTTCAAAGAAGCAGGATACATTCAGGTCATCACATCATCCAAGCCGGAGGCACAGTGTCGCCAGGTGCTGGAAAAATTTGATCTGCTGACAGAATTAGACGAAGTAGTCGGTGCCAGTCATGATGGCAGAATTGATACAAAAATTGAAGTATTACAGGAAGCATTTCGACGGATGAAAGCACAGTATGCGGATTTTTCCAAAGAACAAACGGTGCTGATCGGAGATACGCATTATGATGCAGATGGCGCAAAGGAAGGCGGTATCGACTGCATCGGAGTAGGCTATGGATTCGGAGGCGCAGAAGAAATGTGGAATGCCGGTGCTGTGGCCGTATATGAAGACCAGAAAGCATTACGGGAAGCATTGTTATAGGTTATATTTAATCAGAGATGAAAAATCAGAACAAAATTGAGTGAAATGTGGAATCGTTGACACGAGCCAAAAAATGAGGGAGGACGTCATGAAGCGAAAGGAAAAAATGCGGCAGATCGCAAAAGAGGCAAAATCTGTCCTTTGGGCAGTGATTGCAATTATCGTGTTCTGGATAGTTGCAGGGTTTGGAGTAAGTAAGTTACATATCACTATTTTCCATACTCCGTTATGGGCGATCACGGGGTGCATCGGCACATGGATATTTTCCATTATTGTCGTTGTATATCTGATGAAACGTGTATTTAAAGACTTTGAACTGGAGGAGGAAAACGAGGATGAATAAGAATATTCTGGCTTTGATGCCGGTGTTTATTTTTATGATCATTATGCTGATCGTAAGTATTTATGTGCGCCGGGCATCTGCAAAAAGGGCTTCTGAGGGCTTTGTAAAAGATTATTTTATCGGTTCCCGTAGTCTGGGCGGTTTTGTACTGGCGATGACCACCGTTGCAACTTACAGTTCGGTAAGTTCCTTTGTCGGCGGACCGGGACAGGCCTGGAGCATTGGATTTGGATGGATCTATATGTCCGTCGTTCAGGTGACTGCATTATTGTTGGTGCTTGGTATCCTTGGTAAAAAAATGGCAATGGTTTCACGAAAAATTGATGCAGTCACTATTATTGACGTGATCAGACATCGGTATCAGTCCGATGTGCTGGCAAATATTTCCGCAATTATCATCGTTATTTTCTTCGCGGCAACGATGGTTGCTCAGTTTGTAGGTGGTGCGAAATTATTTGAGGCAGTAACAGGATATTCTTATCTCACCGGTTTGATCGTATTCGGCCTTGTTGTTGTTATCTACACGACTGTCGGTGGATTTCGCGGCGTAGCGATTACAGATGCCATCTGTGCGGTAGTTATGCTGGCAGGTATGGTGATTTTGCTCATTGGTATTATCCGTCAGGGCGGCGGCTATGAGACAATTATGGAAAATATTGCAGCTACAAAGCCTGAGATGCTGGAGCCGTTATCCGGTGGAAATATGCCGGTGAGTCTGTATATTTCCCAGTGGATGCTGGTTGGTATTTTTACATTAGGATTACCGCAGTCAGCAGTGCGCTGTTTAAGCTACAAAGATACAAAATCGCTGCATCATGCGATTATTCTTGGTACCGTTGTTGTTGGCGCTATGAATATTGGCATGAACTTTATTGGTGTATTGTCCGCAGGTGTGCTGACCGGAAATCTGTCAGACTATGGAAACAGTGTGGATAATATCATTCCGCTTGCTATTGCAGGTTCCTTAAAACCATTAGTGGCCGGAATTTGTATCATTGGACCAATTGCAGCATCTATTTCAACGATTTCTTCTCTGCTGCTGAGCACGACATCTTCCATTGTAAAAGATGTGTATATGCATGAGAAAGAGAAAAAGGGACATGCGGTATCTGAAAAAACAACAACGATGCTCAGCCAGATTTGTACCTTGGTGATAGGACTTATTATTTTCGGAATTTCCATCAATCCACCAAGTGTCATCTGGAAAATCAATATGTTTGCCTTTGGTGGACTGGAAAGTGCATTCTTCTGGATTTTCTTACTTGGTATGTTCTGGAAAAAGGCAAATAAAGCCGGAGCGATCAGCGCAATCATCGGTGGCACGTTATGCTATTGTGTGACCATGTTTTTTGGATTGAAAATCGCGAATCTGCACCAGATTCTGATCGGCATCAGTGTATCACTGCTTTGCATGGTGATTGGTTCCGTAGTTGGCAAAAAAACAGATGATACAGTTTTAAAACTGTACTTTTAATGAGTGTTAATCAGTAAATTATAAAAGGAAAAATCGAAAAAATTTATCTCACTCGCTAGACGTTCACTTCCTTTGTTTCACGGCGGTTTCATCGCGCTCGTTCCCACCTCCTATAAAAGCTGGTCGGTTCCCACTCGCGCAAAACCTTGTGAAACTCAGTCGTTCACTCAACCGCTCGTCGAGATAAATTTTTTCGATTTTTCTGTTTACAGTTTGGAAATGATAACTGTTTTTCACAGTAGTATTGTGTATCATGTATGTGTATCTATTTTTGCGAAACGAGGGTAGCGAGCGACTAGCGGTTGCAGAAGGAGTCTCTGATTTCGCCCTTCATAATATTAAATTTTAGTCAACATCTCCGAAAAAGAACAAATTGAATATGAAATTCGAAAAATTTACCTGTAACACATGAATTTGATTCCTGCAGGTAAATTTTTTTATAAATAAATACAAGGTAAAATTGTGCAATACAAAACAAAATAAACAGATAATTAAAATAATTTAGAAACAATAGAATGAATCAAGAAGAATTGTCTAATTATCTGACGATTTGAGAAAAAAAGTGGGTTTACAATTTGAAAAAAAAGCGGTATAGTATATCCAATCAATCAGTTCGCGTTAGATACAGATAAAAAAGAGTATTTTTTGCAGAAAGGAAAATGATATGAAACTTCATATGAACGAGAGCAACGCCAAGGCTGTCGGCATGTACGATCCAAGGTTCGAGCATGACAACTGCGGTATTGGTGCTGTGGTAAACATTAAAGGTGTGAAAACACATCAAACGGTTGAGAACGCATTAAAAATTGTTGAAAACTTAAAACATAGAGCTGGCAAAGACGCCGAAGGAAAAACTGGTGATGGAGTAGGTATTCTGTTACAGATATCTCACAGATTCTTCTCCAAAACCATGAAATCCCTCGGCGTCTTTTTAGGCGAAGAAAGAGATTACGGAATTGGTATGTTCTTCTTCCCACAGGATGAGTTAAAGCGCAATCAGGCGAAGAAGATGTTTGAAGTCATCATTGAAAAAGAAGGCTTAGAGCTGCTGGCATGGAGAGAAGTGCCGACAGATCCGACTGTTATCGGACAGAAAGCCGTAGACTGTATGCCGTATATTATGCAGGCATTTATCAAACGTCCGGATGACGTGGAAAAAGGTCTGGATTTTGACCGCCGCCTGTATGTGGCACGCCGCGTTTTTGAACAGTCTAACGACAATACCTATGTAGTATCTCTGTCAAGCAGAACGATTGTTTACAAAGGAATGTTCCTCGTAAACGAGCTGCGTTTGTTTTTCAAAGATCTGCAGGATCCGGATTATGAATCTGCCATTGCAATGGTTCATTCCAGATTCTCCACAAACACAAATCCGAGCTGGGAGCGTGCACATCCGAACCGCTTTATGGTACATAATGGTGAGATCAATACAATCAAGGGTAACTCCGATAAGATGCTGGCCCGCGAGGAGACCATGGAGTCTGAACACCTGAAAGGTCAGTTGTCCAAGGTGCTTCCGGTAGTCAATACATCTGGTTCCGATTCCGCAATGCTTGATAATACACTGGAGTTCCTGGTAATGAGTGGTATGGAACTTCCACTGGCGGTTATGATCACTATTCCGGAGCCGTGGGCAAACAACCATCTGATGAGTCAGAAGAAAAAAGATTTTTACCAGTATTATGCAACGATGATGGAGCCATGGGATGGCCCGGCATCCATCGTATTCAGTGATGGAGATATTATGGGAGCTGTCCTTGACCGTAACGGTCTGCGTCCATCCCGTTATTACATTACAGATGATGATTATCTGATCCTTGCATCTGAAGTAGGTGTGCTGGATGTAGATCCGACAAAGGTTGTTACAAAAGACCGTCTGCGTCCAGGCAAAATGCTTCTGGTTGATACCGTCAAAGGCCGTGTCATCGACGATGATGAACTGAAAGAAGCTTATGCAGGGAAACGTCCTTATGGACAGTGGCTGGATGAATATCTGGTAGAGTTAAAAGATCTGAAGATTCCGAATGTGCGTGTACCGCGTTACACCGGCGATGATCTGCACCGCATCCAGAAAGCCTTTGGTTATTCTTATGAGTCTGTAAAAACCGTTATGCTTCCAATGGCAAAAACCGGTGCAGAATCCACTGCAGCCATGGGTATTGATACACCGCTGGCTGTATTATCCAATGATCATCAGCCGCTGTTTAACTATTTCAAACAGCTGTTTGCGCAGGTTACAAACCCGCCAATCGATGCAATCCGTGAAGAGATTGTCACATCCACAACAGTTTATGTTGGTGAAGATGGAAACATTCTGGAGGAAGAGCCGAAAAACTGTCAGGTACTGAAGATCAAAAATCCAATCCTGACAAATACAGACCTTCTGAAAATCAAACATATGAAAAAAGAAGGTTTCAAAGTTGGCGTTGTTCCAATTATTTATTATAAAAACACAAGTCTGGAGAAAGCCATTGACCGCCTGTTTGTAGAGGCAGACCGTGCATACCGTGACGGTACAAACATCCTGATCCTCTCCGATCGTGGCGTGGATGAGAACCATGTGGCAATCCCGTCTCTGCTGGCAGTTTCTGCAATGCAGCAACATCTGATCCAGACAAAGAAAAGAACCGCAGTAGCAATGATCCTGGAGAGTGGTGAACCACGTGAGATCCACCATTTTGCAACACTGCTTGGTTACGGTGCCTGTGCCATCAACCCATATCTGGCGCAGGATACGATTGAGCAGTTGGTAGATGATCATCTGCTTGATAAAGATTATTATGCAGCAATCAATGATTACAACTCTGCAGTATTACATGGAATTGTAAAAATTGCTTCCAAGATGGGTATTTCCACAATCCAGTCTTATCAGGGATCCAAGATTTTTGAGGCTATCGGTATTGATCGAAGCGTTATTGATAAATATTTTACGGATACTGTCAGCAGAATCGGCGGTATCACGATTTCTGATATTGAAAATGATGTCAACGAGCTGCATTCCATGGCATTTGATCCGCTTGGATTACAGACGGAGCTGACACTGGACAGCAAAGGACATCACAAAATGCGCAGCGGAGCACAGAAACATCTGTATAATCCACAGACGATCCATCTGCTGCAGGAGTCCACAAAACGTGGGGACTATGATTTATTTAAAGAGTATACAAAACTGGTCAATAATGAGACAGACATTATGAATATCCGCGGAACGCTTGATTTCAAATATCCGAAGTCAGGTATTCCAATCGATGAAGTAGAAAGTGTTGACTCCATTGTGACAAGATTTAAAACAGGTGCGATGTCCTATGGTTCTATTTCACAGGAAGCCCATGAGACACTTGCCATCGCTATGAACCGTTTACATGGTAAATCCAACTCCGGTGAAGGTGGTGAGAGTCTGGAACGACTGGATACGGAGCGGTGTTCTGCTATCAAACAGGTTGCTTCCGGACGATTTGGTGTAACCAGCCGTTATCTTGTCAGCGCACAGGAGATTCAGATCAAAATGGCACAGGGCGCAAAACCGGGAGAAGGTGGACATTTACCGGGTAAAAAAGTATATCCGTGGATTGCAAAAACAAGACTTTCCACACCGGGTGTAAGTCTGATCTCACCACCGCCTCATCACGATATTTACTCCATCGAGGATTTGGAACAGTTGATCTTTGACTTGAAAAATGCAAACACAAGAGCACGCATTTCTGTAAAACTGGTATCAGAAGCAGGTGTCGGAACTGTCGCAGCCGGTGTTGCAAAAGCCGGTGCACAGGTTATCCTGATCTCCGGTTATGACGGAGGAACCGGTGCTGCACCGAGAAGTTCCATCCACAATGCAGGACTTCCTTGGGAGCTTGGTCTCGCTGAGACGCATCAGACATTGATCATGAACGGCTTGAGAAATAAAGTCCGCATCGAGACAGACGGAAAACTCATGAGTGGTCGAGATGTTGCTGTAGCAGCAATGCTTGGTGCCGAGGAATTCGGTTTTGCTACAGCTCCACTGGTAACGATGGGATGCGTCATGATGCGTGTCTGCAACCTGGATACATGTCCGGTTGGTATCGCTACGCAGAATCCGGAACTGAGAAAACGTTTTGCCGGAAAACCGGAATATGTTATGAATTTCATGCGTTTTATCGCTCAGGAGCTTCGCGAATACATGGCAAAACTTGGTGTCCGCACGGTAGATGAGCTGGTTGGACGTTCTGACCTGCTGAAAGTACGTGACAACTTAACCGGTCACGCTGCAAAACTGGATCTGAAGAATATTCTGGAGAATCCGTTTGCAAGCTCAAAGGATAAAGTGATCTTTGATCCGAAAAAAGTATACGATTTCGAACTGCAGAAAACAGCAGATGAGAAAGTGCTGTTAAAACAGATGAAAACAGCACTTGAGCAGAAACAGAAACGAAGCATTGAAATCAATGTTTCTAATATCAACCGTTCCTTCGGTACCATTTTTGGTTCTGAGATTACAAGAAAATACAAAGATACACTGGAAGATGATACTTACGTGGTAAAATGTAACGGAGCCGGTGGACAGAGTTTCGGTGCTTTCATCCCGAACGGCCTGACACTGGAGCTGGAAGGTGACAGCAATGATTATTTCGGAAAAGGACTTTCCGGTGGAAAACTGGTCGTATATCCGCCGAAAGGCATCAAATATCGTCAGGATGAAAACATTGTCATCGGTAACGTAGCACTTTACGGTGCAACCAGCGGTAAAGCATTTATCAACGGTGTGGCAGGAGAGCGTTTTGCTGTAAGAAACTCCGGTGCCATTGCAGTCGTTGAGGGTGTCGGCGATCACGGATGTGAGTATATGACCGGCGGACGCGTAGTTGTTATCGGAAAAACAGGCAAGAACTTCGCAGCAGGTATGAGCGGTGGTGTTGCATACGTGCTGGATGAGGACAACGATCTGTATACAAGAACCAACAAAGAAATGGTATTTACTGAGGAATTGACCAATAAATACGATGTACAGGAATTAAAAGAACTGATTCAGGAACATGTCGCTTTGACCAATTCCGTAAAAGGAAAAGAAATTCTGGATAACTTCGGAGAATATCTGCCGAAATTCAAAAAAGTAGTGCCATATGATTATCATCATATGCTGACAACCATCGTACAAATGGAAGAAAAAGGCTACAACGTAGAGCAGGCTCAGATCGAAGCATTTTATGCTAATTTAGAGCAGCAGGCGTAATTTCGGTAAAACAGGAGGATTAAAATGGGAAAACCAACAGGATTTATGGAATATGACCGAGAGGTAAGCAAAGCGGTTGAACCGAAAGAAAGAATCAAAAATTTTGATGAATTCCACATCCACCTCTCAAAGGAAAAACAGGAGATTCAGGGATCACGCTGCATGGCATGCGGCGTTCCCTTCTGCCAGTCAGGTATGACACTTATGGGCATGACCAGCGGCTGTCCGCTGCACAATCTGGTGCCGGAGTGGAATGACCTGATCTATATGGGAACATGGGAGCAGGCTTACGAGCGTCTGCACAAGACTAACAACTTCCCGGAATTTACATCCCGTGTCTGCCCGGCACTGTGTGAGGCTGCATGTACCTGCGGTCTGCATGATGATCCGGTCACCGTGCGGGACAATGAGTACGGAATTATTGAAAATGCATATGAAAAAGGATATGCAAAGGCAAATCCGCCAAAAGTGCGTACAGGGAAAAAAGTGGCTGTCATCGGATCCGGCCCGGCTGGTCTGGCCGTAGCAGATCAGTTAAACCGAAGAGGTCATCTGGTAACTGTATATGAGCGCGATGACCGTGTTGGCGGACTATTGATGTATGGCATTCCGAATATGAAACTGGAAAAACACATCATCGACCGGAAAATCAATGTGATGACCGAAGAAGGCGTCAACTTTGTCACCGGCGTGAATGTGGGAAAAGATGAAAAAGCAGCAAAACTTATGAAAGAGTATGATGCTGTGGTACTTGCCTGCGGTGCAAAAAATCCGCGTGACATTAATGCACCGGGCAGAGATGCAAAAGGTATTTATTTTGCAGTGGATTTCCTGTCACAGACCACAAAGAGTTTGCTCGATTCCAATCTGAAAGATAAAAAATTTGTCTCTGCAAAGGGCAAAAAAGTCGTGATCATCGGCGGTGGTGACACCGGAAATGACTGTGTGGGAACAAGCATCCGTCACGGAGCAGTATCCGTAACACAGCTTGAGATGATGCCGAAAGCTCCGGATCAGCGTGCTGCGAACAATCCGTGGCCGGAATGGCCAAAAATCTGCAAGACAGATTACGGTCAGGAAGAAGCCATTGCCGTATTCGGACATGATCCGCGAATCTATCAGACAACGGTAAAAGAGTTCCTGAAAGATAAAAACGGCAATCTGACAGGTCTGATCACTGTAAAACTGGAAGCGAAAAAAGATGATAAAACCGGTCGCATGAACATGGTTCCGGTGGAAGGCAGTGAGCAGAAACTGGATGCAGATCTGGTACTTATCGCAGCAGGATTTCTTGGCACAGAGAAATACGTGGCAGATGCCTTTGGGGTGAAATTAAATGCCAGAACAAACGTAGAAACCGAAGAAGGCCGTTACAAGACGAATGTGAAAAAAGTCTTTACCGCAGGTGATATGCACAGAGGACAGTCACTGGTTGTATGGGCAATCCGTGAGGGACGCGAAGCAGCCAGAGAAGTGGATGAAAGCCTGATGGGATATTCTTATCTTTCGGTACAATAAATTCTTGTTTGTCTGTGTAAATAGGAAATCTGGAAACGAAATTCAGAAAGACACGGATGATTTTCTACCTCCGCTGCGCCGCTTATATCCGCCTCCTTCCGCGAACTCGCACGCAAAAACAGCGTGCTCAGACACACTCATGGAGGCGGGCTATGCTCGCTGCGGTAACGAAAATCACCCTACCGTCTTGTCTCGGATTTCGTTTCCAGATTTTCCATATTTACGCGACGGCACCGCGTGCCACGCATGCGCACAAGATATGGGCATAATATTTGTTATGTTGCATGCGCAGATTTACAAATTGTCTCATATATAAATTGAACATATACGAGACCTGATGTATTATTTTCGTTTGCATAAACTGAGATAAATTTTGTTGGATTGGCAACGTACGCCACCCTTGACAATATAAAAAAAAGAACTGCTACAGATTCGTTACCGACGGCGAAGAACTCAAGAACATGTAGATTTTCTCCGTCACCGACAACCGTGTAGCAGTTCTTTTTTTGATTGATCAAGGGCATGCCGCTTCGCGGTGCCGTCGCGTAAATGGAACAAAGATGAAACAAACTCCAAGGCGAGGCGGTAGACGGATTTCCGTTATCGGAGCGAGCATAGCTCGACCGCGGGAGTGTGTTTGAGCCAACAGACGTTTTTGCTGTTGGTGAGTTCGCGGGAGCGGTCGGAGATAAGCGGCGCAGCGAAGATAGGAAATCGGTCGTGCCTG
>NZ_CAKRAS010000036.1 GCF_934295145.1 uncultured Eubacterium sp.
CAGGAGATTATGACTTTTATTAATGACAACATATTTGGTGTCTGGTTTCTGATAGGTGCCGCATTGGTATTCTGGATGCAGGCAGGTTTCGCAATGGTGGAGGCAGGTTTCACCAGAGCAAAAAACACTGGTAACATTTTGATGAAGAACCTGATGGATTTCTGTATTGGTACTGTAATGTTCATCCTGATTGGATTTTCATTCTTACTTGGCGAAGATGTGTTAGGATTTATCGGAAAACCGGGATTTGATCTTTTTTCATCCTACAGTAATTTCAGCTTTTCAAGTTTTGTATTTAACTTAGTATTCTGTGCTACCACAGCAACCATCGTTTCCGGTGCTATGGCAGAGAGAACAAAATTTTTATCCTATTGTATTTATTCCGGAGTTATCTCCGCATTGATCTACCCGATCGAAGCTCACTGGATCTGGGGCGGCGGCTGGTTAGCACAGCTTGGCTTCCATGATTTCGCAGGATCCTGTGCAATTCATATGGTTGGTGGTGTCAGCGCACTGATCGGTGCATGGCTTCTTGGACCACGTATCGGCAAATTTACAAAAGACGAGAATGGCAAGATCAGAAAAGTAAATGCTATTCCGGGACATAACCTTGCACTTGGCTGTCTTGGATGTTTCATTCTCTGGTTTGGCTGGTATGGTTTCAACGGCGCAGCAGCAACAAGTATTGAGCAGTTAGGTTCTATTTTCCTTACAACAACAATTTCACCGGCAGTTGCAACAGTTGTTTGTATGATTTTTACATGGTTAAAATATGGTAAACCAGATGTTTCCATGTGTCTGAATGCTTCTTTGGCAGGTTTGGTAGCAATCACAGCTCCTTGTGATGTTACAGATGCAGCAGGTTCCATCGTAATTGGTGCTGTTGCAGGTTTATTAGTAGTATTTGGTGTATGGCTTCTTGATTATAAGTTACATGTAGATGATCCGGTTGGTGCCGTAGCCGTTCACTTTATGAATGGTATCTGGGGTACATTTGCAGTAGGTCTTTTCGCTACAAATACAGCTCCGGGTTATGCAATCGCAGATAAAAATGGAAATGAGCTTGTCGGTCTGTTCTATGGCGGCGGCGTAAAATTATTAGGTCTGCAGTGCCTTGGTATCATAACCGTTCTGGCATGGGCAGCAGTTACAATTACAATTACATTCATTGTAATTCGTGCAACCATTGGTCTTCGTGTCAGTGAAGAAGAAGAAATCATTGGTCTGGATCAGACAGAACATGGTCTGGCAAGCGCTTATGCAGACTTTGCATTAACATCCAGTATCAATAACTTCTCATCTGCAACTCCGGTTAAACTTCCGAAAAATGCAGTACCGATCGACGAGGCAGTTCCGGTACAGGTTCGTACTCCGGATCCATCTGTTGCAACAGGCAGCGATGTAAGTATTACAAAGATTACAATCTATGCAAAACAGAGCAGATTCGATGCCCTCAACGAGGCAATGGCTGCAATTGGTATCAACGGTATGACCGTTACAAATGTACTTGGTTGTGGTGCTCAGCACGGCAGAACAAGCAAATATCGTGGTGTTACTATGGATATGAACTTACTGCCTAAGATCCAGGTTGATATCGTAGTAAGTAAAGTTTCTCCTAGAACTGTTATTGAAGCTGCTAAGAAAGCACTGTATACCGGTCATATCGGTGATGGTAAGATCTTTGTATACAACGTAGAAAATGCAATTAAGATCAGTACTGGTGCAGAAGGTTATGATGCACTTCAGGACTAGAACAATGGCAAGCTAGCAGATAGATATAACGTAAGCAATTCTTCAAAATCCTTATATATAAAACCTTAACGAATAAGCAAACCCTCCGGGCAGTATGTCCGGAGGGTTTTGCTGTGTCCTTTTGTGTAAATGTCTTCACTTTGTAATAGGTACGAAATTATAGTTTTTTAGGCCGGAAAGTGTGAAAAAAGCATAAAGTGATGGAAACTTACGTTAAAATAGAGTATACTTGGACAGGTATGAATCAGAAAGATTACGTCAGGAACAGTTTTTATATCATATAAAAATGAGGTATTGGAAAAGACGGAAAGGAATCTGATAAAAGAAAATACTTTTGGAGGAAGCGATGAGCGAGAAAAAAATTCAGGTTACTCTTGGAAATTATAAAGGAGTAGAGGTAAAAAAAGCAGAGATTATCATTACTGAGGAAGAAGTAAAAGCAGAACTGGAGCGCGCAAGACAGTATGCGGTAACAACTCAGGACAAAGACGGTGCGGCAGAACTTGGCGATGAGGCAGTCATTGATTTTGTTGGTTATATCGACGGAGAAGCATTTGCAGGCGGAGACGGTACAGATTTTCCGTTAAAACTTGGTTCTAATACATTCATTCCGGGATTTGAAGATCAGTTAGTAGGCGTAAAAAAAGATGACAACGTAGATGTTGTTGTTACATTCCCGGCAGATTATCATGCAGCAGAGTTTGCAGGAAAAGAAGCTACATTCAAAGTTACTGTAAAAGGTGTCCGCAGCAGCTTTGTTCCGGAACTTTCTGATAAAGTAGTTCAGAAAATCTCCCAGTGCAAAACCGTTGCAGAGTTTGAGGAGTTTGTAAGAAAATCCATCCACGATTTTAAACAGAATCATGCAGATATGGAGAAAGAAAATAAAGTTTTGGAGCAGATCGTAGAAGCTTCTGAAATCGAAGTTCCGCAGGAATTTATCGACGAGCGTAAAGAACAGCTTAAAAACAATCTTCTTGCACAGCTTCGTAATGCAGGAAATACATTCGAGCAGTATTTGCAGTATAATGGATTAAGCGAAGAGCAGTTTGAGGATTATGCGGCAAAAGATGCCCTTTCCATGTTAAAAGGACAGGCTGTTTTACAGGAGATTGCAAAAGCAGAAGGATTTTCCTATACAGATGAGGATGTCGATCAGACAATCGCTGCAATGGCAATGTCTTATCAGATGCCGGCAGAGCAGCTGCGTGAGATGATGGGTGAGCGTGGAGTAGCTATGGTTGCAGAAGACATCCTTTCCAAACAGGCACTTGAATTTATCGTAAAAGAAGCTGTTGAGGCATAAAAGTACGGTTGAATAAAAAATGAGGGTGGGAGATTGATCTTTCGTAAAATGTTGATGTTCCCTGCCATAAAAAAGAGATCTGTGGTATATAACAAAGATATGAAAAGTTATATGTTGCAGGTCTTTTTGTTTCATATCTGCTGATTTTGTGATAAGATAGAAAGGATGAAAATCAGAGGGAAGAAATGCGAGGTTAGTATGAAAGATCTGATCATCGTTCGTGGTGGCGGGGATATTGCAACCGGAACGATTTATAAATTGAAAAAATGTGGTTTTTCGGTACTGATACTGGAAATCGCACATCCATCTGCAATCCGCAGAAATGTGGCATTCAGTGAGGCTGTATATGAAGGTCATTCTAAAGTAGAGGATATGGAGTGCTTTTTGGCGCAGGATGAAGACGAGGCGGAACGTTTTCTGAAGGAAGATAAGCTGACGATGCTTATTGATCCAAAAGGGAATTGTCTGAAACGTTTCAAACCGGTGGCAGTGGTAGATGCAATTCTTGCCAAAAAGAATCTTGGAACCACACGCGATATGGCACCGATTACGATTGCGCTTGGACCGGGATTTAGGGCAGGTCAGGATTGTGATGCTGTCGTTGAAACCATGCGTGGTCATAAACTTGGCAGAGTCATCTATGAAGGAAAAGCCATTGCAAATACTGGTGTGCCAGGCATGATTGGCGGCTATGCAGCGGAACGCGTGATTCATGCTCCAGCGGCAGGGATTTTACACAATATTGCAAAAATTACAGATATTGTGAAGGAAGGACAGCCAATCGCATGGATTGAAGGTGTGGACGGAATGCGGACAGAGGTTCCGGCAAGTCTTTCCGGCTTGCTGCGAGGATTGATCCGGGAAGGATATCCGGTGACCAAAGGATTTAAGATGGCAGATATTGATCCGCGATTGAACGAATACGAGAATTGTTTCACAATTTCTGATAAAGCAAGATGTATTGCAGGTGGTGTTGTGGAGGCATATTTTGTGTTAAAGCAGCAATTAGAAAAAGGTGATACACAATGTATGTAATTGCAATTGTGGGCGCCGGCGGCAAGACAAGTCAGATTAAAAATCTTACAAGAGAATATGAACAGCAGGGCAAAAAAGTTCTGGTCACAACGACGACTCATATGGGTCTGGAACCAGGCATGGTTTTATCTGAAAAACTGGATGATATCCGACAACAGTTGGAAAAACAAAACGTTTGTATCTGTGGAAGTCCGGTGAAAGAAGGAAAAATTGCATCGTTACCGAAGGATATTTATGAGCAGGCCTGTCAGCTTGCAGATATTGTATTGGTAGAGGCAGACGGATCCAAGCATATGCCGGTTAAATTTCCTGCAGCACATGAACCGGTGATTCCAGAAAATGTAAATGAGATTCAGGTGGTCATGGGATTACATGCCATCGGACATCCCTTTTGTGAGGTGAGTCATCGTTTGGAACTGGTAAAACAATGTCTGGACGTTTCAGATACAGATTTTGTGACAAAAGCACACCTTGAAAAACTTTATCTGGAAGGGTATAAAAAGCCATTACAGGAAAAATATCCAAATGCAAAAATCGGTTTTTTCCCGGCAGATCACAGTCATTTTTTTGATTCAGAACCGTTGACATTTTAATAGCGTTAATATCTCATACAAATCTGCCAAGACAGATCACTATGAGTATAAGAATAAAAAATATAAGTAACATGGAGGATAGATGATATGACAATTCAGGAAAAACTCGCAGTTTTGCGGGGAAAAATGAAAGAAAACAAGATGGACATCTACATGATTCCAACTGCAGATTTTCACCAGTCAGAGTATGTTGGTGAATATTTTAAAGCACGCTCTTATATGAGCGGTTTTACAGGATCTGCAGGGACGCTGGTAGTGACATTGACAGAAGCAGGACTGTGGACAGATGGTCGTTACTTTATCCAGGCTGAGCAGCAGCTTGCAGGCAGTACCATCACATTGTACCGCATGTCTGAGGAAGGCGTACCGACCGTAAAAGAATTCGTAGAAGATAAACTTCCACAGGGCGGTGTGATCGGCTTTGACGGAAGAGTACTTTCCAGTGCTGACGGAGCGGCATATGCTGCAATCGCTGAGAAAAAGCAGGGAAGTCTGTTCGTCGCAAAAGATCTGGTAAATGAAATCTGGACCGACAGACCACAGCTCCCGACAGAAAAAGTATGGATCTTAACAGATGAATACAGCGGAGAAACCACTGCTTCCAAATTAGGAAGAATCCGTGAAGTAATGAAAGAGAAAGGTGCACAGGTGCATATGATCAGTTCTCTGTATGACATTGCATGGATTTTAAATCTGCGTGGAAACGATATTTCCCACGTGCCGGTATTTTTATCTTTCCTGCTGATCGAGGAAGATACATGCACGCTGTTTATCCATGAGGAGACATTGACAGATGAAGTGCGTGCATATCTGGCAGACAACCGTATTACTGTTTGTGCCTACGATGAGATTTACGATGCAGCAGCAAAGCTCGCAGCAGATAAAGTAATGCTGATGGATGAACATACGATCAATTATCGTATTCGTATGGCTCTTCCGGAAGGATTAAAAGTTGTAGATGAACTGAATCCATCCGAGCGTATGAAAGCCATCAAAAATGCGACAGAGTTAAAAAATACAAGAATTGCACATTTAAAAGATGGTGTGGCTGTAACCAAATTTATGTACTGGTTAAAGACACATGTCGGAAAAGAATATATGACAGAATATACTGCAGGAAAATATCTGGACAGCCTGCGTGCCCAGCAGGAAAATTTCCTGGATCTGAGCTTTGGCAATATCAGTGCGTATGGCGCAAATGCAGCTATGATGCACTATTCTGCAAAAGAAGAGACAGCAGCAGAGTTAAAACCAGAAGGATTTTTGCTTGTAGATTCCGGCGGACATTACTACGAGGGAACAACCGACATTACAAGAACCTTTGTCCTGGGACCTTTGACGGACAAACAGAAATTGCATTTTACAACAGTTTGCAGATCTAATCTGAACCTTGCAAATGCAAAATTCCTGTATGGATGCAGCGGATTAAACTTAGACATTTTAAGCCGTGGACCATTATGGGAAATGGGCATTGATTACAAATGCGGAACCGGACATGGTGTCGGACATATCCTGAACGTGCATGAGGGACCGAACGGATTCCGCTGGAGAGTTGTTGCTGAGCGTAATGACAGTGGCAGACTGGAAGAAGGTATGATCACTACGGACGAACCAGGTGTATATCTGGAAGGCGAGTACGGTATCCGTACAGAAAATGAGCTGATCTGTGTGAAAGCAGAAAAAAATGAATATGGTCAGTTCATGCAGTTTGAAAATATTACTTACGCTCCGATCGATCTGGACGGAATTGATCCGGATGAGATGACCTGTCGTGAGAAAAAAATGCTGAATGCATATCATAAAATGGTATGGGAAAAAATATCTCCGTATCTGAATGATGATGAGCGTGAATGGCTCAAAGAGTATACAAGGGAGATTTAGCATGAGTGAAAAAATCGTACTGATTGATGGACATAGTATTTTAAACCGTGCCTTTTTCGGAGTTCCGCCGTTGACGAACTCCGAGGGACTGCATACCAATGCGGTGTACGGATTTTTAAATATTATGTTCAAGATTTTGGATGAGGAAAAACCGGACTATCTTACGGTGGCTTTTGACCGCAGTGAGCCGACGTTCCGCCATCAGATGTTTGATGCCTATAAAGGAACGAGAAAACCGATGGCGCATGAGCTGCGCGAACAGGTGCCTGTTATGAAAGAAGTTTTGCAGGCCATGGGAATCAAAATCGTGGAAATGCCGGGATATGAGGCAGATGATCTGCTTGGAACGATTGCAGGTATGGCAGAAGCACAGGGAATGGATGTCAGCATTATTTCCGGTGACCGTGATTTATTGCAATTAGCGACAGAAAAAGTAAAAATCCGGATTCCGAAGACGAAACGTACCGGTACGGAAATCGAAGATTATTATGCAGCAGATGTGTTGGATCGTTATCAGGTTTCACCGAAGGAATTTATCGATGTGAAGGCTCTGATGGGTGACAGTTCCGATAACATTCCCGGTGTACCGGGCATTGGTGAAAAGACAGCTACCAATCTGATCGTTGCTTACAAGAGCATTGAAAATGCCTATGCACATCTGGAAGAGATCACACCGAAACGTGCGAAAACCAATCTGGAAGAACACTACGATATGGCGCAGATGAGTAAGACTCTGGCTACCATTGAAGTGCATGCTCCGATTGAATTTGACATGGAAGCAGCAAAGCTGACAGATCTGTATACACCGGAAGCGTATGTATTTATGAAGCGCCTGGAGTTCAAAAATATGCTGACCCGTTTTTCAGATGACATGTCACAGAACGATCTGGAAAAATATTTCCATGTATATCATGAACTGAATGAGATTCAGAACTTTTTTGATGGATTTTCTGCAAAAGAGGCGGCAGTGTCTTTCTTTGAAGAGGCAGGAACTGTGTATGGTCTGGCAGTGGCGGAAAACAATCAGAATGTTGTTTATCTGACCTGTGGCGGTTTCGTGACAGAAGGATATCTGGAAGAACAGGTCCAGAAACTTTGTGACGGACTGGATACACTTATAACACCTGATCTGAAAGGATTGTTGAAGCATGTCTGTGTACCGGAGACAAAAAATTGCATTGACACTACCATCGCCGCATACTTATTGAATCCGTTGAAAAATGAGTATACTTACGATGACCTTGCAAAAGACATTCTGGGACAGATGTTACCGTCTCAGGTCGATCTGCTTGGCAAGCTGAAAATAAAAAAGGCAGCAGAGGAGAAGCCGGAGGCATTGGAATTGCTGGCCTGCTATCAGACTTATGCCTGCATCGCAGCAAAAGATCAGTTGTTGGAACAGTTAGAAGAACATGGCATGAAAAAACTGTATGACGAGATTGAGATGCCGTTGGTATTTGTGCTGGCAGATATGGAAAAAGAAGGTGTCCGCGCAGAAAAGGCAGAACTGGAAGCGTATGGTGCACAGCTCACAGGCAGAATCTCAGAACTGGAGACTTCCATTTATGAAAAGGCAGGAGAGACGTTTAATATTAATTCTCCAAAACAGCTTGGTGTGATCTTGTTTGAAAAACTGCAGATGCCAAATGGTAAAAAAACGAAAACAGGATATTCCACCGCTGCGGATGTCCTGGAACGTCTGGCTCCGGACTATCCGATCGTATCAGAAATCCTGGAGTATCGTCAGCTTACCAAATTAAAATCCACATATGCGGATGGACTGGCATTGTGCATTGCTCCGGATGGAAGAATCCACAGTACCTTTAATCAGACGATTACAGCAACAGGCCGCATCAGCAGTACAGAACCGAATCTGCAGAATATTCCAATCCGTATGGAACTTGGAAGACTGATCAGAAAAGTATTTGTACCAAAAGATGGGTATGTATTTATCGATGCAGATTATTCCCAGATTGAGTTGCGTGTGCTGGCGCATATGTCCGGTGACCAAAATCTGATCGCGGCTTATCAGCATGCGGAGGATATTCACCGGATCACAGCTTCCCAGGTGTTCCACACACCATTAGAAGAGGTGACAGATCTCCAGAGACGAAATGCAAAAGCGGTAAACTTTGGTATCGTGTATGGTATTAGTTCCTTCGGCCTGAGTCAGGATCTGAGTATTACACGAAAAGAAGCAGAAGGCTATATCGCAAGCTACTTTGAAACTTATCCGGGCATCAAGACATTTCTCGACCGACTGGTGACGGATGCAAAGGAAAAAGGCTATGCAGAAACCATGTTTGGCAGACGCAGACCTGTCCCGGAACTGGCATCAAGCAATTTTATGCAGCGTTCTTTTGGTGAACGTATTGCAATGAACTCTCCGATCCAGGGGACAGCAGCGGATATTATCAAGATTGCGATGATCCGGGTAAAACAGCGCCTGGATCGGGAACAGTTAAAATCAAAACTGATCCTGCAGGTGCATGATGAACTTCTGATCGAGGCAGCAGCTGATGAAGAAGAATATGTAAAAACGCTGCTGGCAGAAGAAATGCGTCATGCGGCAGATCTGGCTGTGACTTTGGAAGTAGATGTGCAGTCGGGTAAAAACTGGTTTGAAGCACACTAGCAGATAGAAAGGAAGTATTCAGAGTTATTGTATCGAAAAAAGGTATGGTAACTCTGAATCAACATATAACAGTATGCATTTTATAGGAATTACAGGTGGTGTTGGCGCTGGAAAAACAGCGATATTGACATATCTTGAAAGCAATTATCCATGCCGTGTCATGCTGGCAGATGAGATTGCTCATGATCTGATGGAACCTGGAACGGACTGTCATCAGAAGCTGAAGGAGTTGTTTGCTGAAGATCAGGTGTTTGAAGCAGACGGACAGATTGACCGAAAAAAAATGGCACAGGTTTTATTTTCTGACGAAAAGAAACGATTTGCATTAAATGATATTGTACATCCGGCGGTAAAGCAGTATGTTATTGACGAAATGAACCGGGAGCGCGCAGCACAGATCCATGACGTGCTGATTTTGGAAGCAGCGCTGCTGATCGAAGAACATTATGATGAAATCTGTGACGAATTGTGGTATATTTATACCTCAGAGGAAAACCGGAGAGAACGATTGAAGATAAATCGCGGGTATTCCGATGAAAAAATTGACAATATTTTTGCCAGCCAGCTTTCGGAATGCACCTATCGGAATGTATGCAAGGAAGAAATTGATAACAATCACCTGCAGGAAGATGCATTCCGCCAGATTGATGCACTGATGAAAGCACGTCAGGTAGAAAAAAAGCAGGGATGATCCTGCGCTACTGAGATATGTACGTTTTTTTTAAAAGAAAATGTGCAGAATCGGTACAGACAACGGAGGAATAAATGGAATTATGTAGTATAGCAAGCGGCAGCAGCGGAAACTGCATTTATGCAGGCACAGACCACTGTCATGTCCTTGTGGATGCCGGAATCAGCGGCAAACGGATTGAAGCCGGACTCAATGAGATTGGACTGAAAACGGCGGAGATGGACGGAATTCTTGTGACCCATGAACATTCTGATCATATCAAAAGCCTTGGGGTTCTGGCGCGGAAATATGGACTTCCCATGTATGCCACCCAGGGAACAATTGATGCCATCAAAGAAAAATCATCTATCGGAAAAGTGGACGAATCCCTGTTTCAGGTGATCCATCCAGAGGAAGATTTTACCATCGGAGATATGCGGATTTCCCCTGTGCCGACTTCTCATGATGCGGCGGAACCGGTGGCTTATATGATGTATCAGGGCGATAAATCCATGGGAATTATCACAGATCTTGGAAAATACGATAATTATATTGTAGACAAATTGCAGGGATTGGATGTATTATTGTTAGAAGCCAATCATGATGTACATATGCTGCAGGCCGGAACTTATCCCTATCAGCTAAAACGAAGAATCCTTGGAGACCGGGGACATTTATCAAATGAACTGTCCGGGCAGCTGCTTGGTAAAGTATTGCATGATGGTTTTAAAAAAGTGATTTTAGGTCATTTGAGCAAAGAAAATAATTACCCACAGCTTGCATGGGAGACCGTTCGTCTGGAAGTGACCATGGGAGAAAATCCATACAAGGGAAGTGATTTCCCGATGGTGGTTGCCAAACGGGATGAGGTTTCTGAGTTAGTTACAATTTGATAGCTTTGTGACCGCAATATTGAGAGAGGAGAGCGCATATGCGCGAGAACACAATGGAAAAGACAACAGACAAAACAATTATCACAGTAGTAGGAAAAGACACCGTAGGTATCATTGCAAAAGTATGTACCTACCTTGCAAGTAACAGCATTAATGTACTTGATATTTCACAGACAATTGTACAGGATTTCTTTAATATGATGATGATCGTGGATATGAGCAGTTCCGCAAAACCGTTCGCAGACTGCGTAAAAGAATTAGAGCAGCTGGGCGAAGAAATTGGCGTAAAGATCAAATGCCAGAGAGAAGAAATTTTTGATATGATGCACCGTATCTAAGAAAATACTGGAAAAAGGAGATTACGACCAATGATAAATATGTTTGAAGTAAATGAGACGAACAAGATGATCGAGCAGGAAAACCTGGATGTTCGTACCATTACACTGGGAATCAGTTTATTAGACTGTATTGATTCTGATCTGGATAAAGTAAATCAGAACATTTACAATAAAATCACAACACTGGCAAAAGATCTGGTAAAAACAGGAAAAACAATCGAAAACCGTTACAGTATTCCGATTGTAAACAAACGAATTTCTGTAACTCCGATCGCCATGATCGGTGCAGCTGCCTGCAAAAAACCAGAAGATTATGTGACAATCGCACAGACATTAGACCGTGTGGCAGCAGAAGTAGGTGTCAATTTTATCGGTGGATACTCTGCACTGGTAAGCAAAGGTATGACAACTGCAGATGAATTACTGATCCGATCCATTCCACAGGCACTGGCCTGCACAGAACGCGTCTGCAGTTCTGTAAACCTTGGTTCTACTAAGACAGGTATCAATATGGATGCTGTACGTCTCATGGGTGAGATCGTCAAAGAGACAGCAGAATATACAAAAGATGCAGATTCTCTTGGATGTGCAAAACTGGTAGTATTCTGTAATGCACCGGATGACAATCCATTTATGGCAGGTGCGTTCCATGGTGTGACAGAAGCAGATGCTATCATTAATGTGGGTGTCAGCGGACCTGGTGTTGTAAAAACTGCACTGGAAAAAGTAAGAGGCGAGAGCTTCGAAGTACTGTGTGAGACTATTAAAAAGACAGCATTTAAGATTACCCGTGTTGGTCAGTTAGTTGCAAAAGAGGCTTCCAAAATGCTTGGTATTCCGTTTGGAATTATAGATCTGTCTCTGGCTCCGACACCGGCAGTTGGTGACAGTGTAGCGGAAATCCTTGAGGAGATCGGTCTGGAGTACGCCGGAGCACCGGGTACAACGGCAGCATTAGCTATGCTGAACGATCAGGTGAAAAAAGGTGGTATCATGGCATCTTCCTATGTTGGTGGATTAAGTGGTGCTTTTATCCCGGTCAGTGAAGATCAGGGAATGATCGATGCCGTAAAAGCAAATGCACTGACTTTAGAAAAATTAGAGGCGATGACCTGTGTATGCTCCGTAGGTCTGGATATGATCGCTATTCCTGGAGATACACCGGCTACAACAGTTTCCGGTATTATTGCCGATGAGATGGCTATCGGTATGGTAAATCAGAAAACCACAGCAGTTCGTCTGATTCCGGTTATCGGAAAAGGTGTTGGCGAGATGGTGGAGTTTGGTGGATTATTAGGCTATGCACCGATCATGCCGGTAAACCAGTATTCTTGCGCAAACTTTGTAAATCGTCAGGGACGTATTCCGGCTCCAATCCACAGCTTCAAAAATTAACCGTACAGTTCACTTATCACATGTATCTATTATCCCCACAGTATAACCGGCTGTGGGGATTTTTTATTTGATAGGAAATTGCGATCAATTTCCTATCAAATAAAAGCACTTCCTGCAAACGATGCGCACTCGCACGAGAAGAAATTATTGCTTTGCAAGCGTGCTCGGCGCGGGCAAGAAAGATGTGCTATTGATAATTATAAACGCGTAAGTGTGTGATAGCACTCTTTCTTGAAAAAAATATATTAATAATTCTAATAAAAATAAGTAAATAAATTAATGGTATTAATAAGAATCGGTGGTTGTAAAAATATATTTGGCATGTTACACTTTGAATAGATGAGAAAAATTCACTAGATGATTTTATTTTTATTACAATATTTGAAAAAAGAATCCGTGAATCTTTCTATGATAATTAACCATGACAAGGGGTACCAAACGAAGGAGGACATGATATGGAAATGCGTTCTATTGCAAAGCAGTTACAGGAGAATTCTTACCCGGGAAGAGGCATTATCATCGGCAGAACATCCGATGGAAACAAAGCCGTTACCGCGTACTTTATCATGGGAAGAAGTGAAAACAGCAGAAACCGTGTATTTGTAGAGGATGGTGAAGGCATCCGCACACAGGCCTATGATCCATCCAAACTGGAAGATCCAAGTCTGATCATCTATGCACCGGTTCGTGTATTGGGAAATAAAACAATTGTAACAAACGGAGATCAGACAGATACCATTTATGATCAGATGGATCGTCAGATGACATTTGAGCAGTCTTTACGGTGCCGTGAGTTTGAGCCGGACGGCCCGAACTACACACCGCGTATTTCCGGTATCATGCATGTGGAAAACGGAAAATTCAGCTATGCAATGTCTATTTTAAAGAGCAACAACGGCAATCCGGAGGGATGCAACCGTTATACATTCGCTTATGAGACACCGGCTGCAGGTGAGGCACGTTTCATCCATACTTATATGAACGATGGCAATCCACTTCCAAGCTTTGAAGGAGAGCCGGAGCTGGTAGATGTTGTGGATGATATTGACGAGTATACAAAGCTTTTATGGGAGAGTTTAAACGCAGATAATAAAGTTTCCCTGTTTGTACGTTATATCAACATCGCAGACGGTACTTATGAGACACGTATCGTAAACAAACATCAGGATTAATTTTTATCGATATTATTTTTTATTGAAATAAAAACACGGCAAGTCATGCAGATATTTGATAAAAAACGTTTGTGTGAACACATAGTTATCGGAGGAATCAAAATGAACGAATTAGAGTTAAAATATGGCTGTAACCCAAATCAGAAACCATCCCGTATTTATATGGAGAACGGTGCAGATCTGCCAATCAAAGTATTAAACGGAAAACCGGGATACATCAACTTCCTGGATGCTTTCAACGGCTGGCAGTTAGTACGTGAGCTGAAAGCAGCAACCGGACTTCCGGCAGCAACATCTTTCAAACACGTATCTCCGGCTGGCGCAGCAGTAGGACTTCCTTTGACAGAGACAGAGAGCAAAATCTACTGGGTAGATGATCTTGGTGAACTTTCTCCGCTGGCAAGTGCTTATGCAAGAGCCAGAGGTGCAGACCGTATGTCTTCTTTCGGTGATTTCATTTCTCTGTCTGATGTCTGCGATGCAAGTACAGCAAAAATTATCAAACGTGAAGTTTCCGACGGTGTGATCGCTCCGGGTTACGAGCCGGAAGCACTGGAAATCCTGAAAGCAAAAAAAGGTGGTAAATATAACGTCATCGAAATCGATCCAAACTACGTTCCGGACCCGATTGAGCACAAACAGGTATTTGGTGTGACTTTTGAGCAGGGAAGAAATGAGCTGAAAATCGACCGCGATTTCCTTGGAAATATTGTGACAGAGAATAAAGAAATTCCGGATTCTGCTAAAATCGATCTGATCATTTCACTGATCACACTGAAATATACACAGTCTAATTCTGTATGTTATGCAAAAGGTGGTCAGGCTATCGGAATCGGTGCAGGACAGCAGTCCAGAATCCATTGTACACGTCTGGCAGGACAGAAAGCAGATAACTGGTTCCTTCGTCAGGCTCCACAGGTATTAAATCTTCAGTTTGTAGATGGCATCAAACGTGCAGACCGTGACAATGCGATCGATCTTTACATCGGAGATGAGTACATGGATGTGCTTGCAGATGGCGTATGGGAGAATATCTTTAAAGTAAAACCACCTGTATTTACAGCAGAAGAGAAACGCGCATGGCTGGATAAAAACACAGATGTTGCACTGGGATCTGACGCATTCTTCCCATTTGGCGACAATATTGAGCGTGCACACAAGAGCGGCGTAAAATATGTGGCTGAGCCGGGCGGATCCATCCGTGATGATCATGTCATTGATACCTGCAACAAATACAATATGGCAATGTGCTTTACAGGCATTCGTCTGTTCCATCACTAAAATATGTCAGCTTTCGCTGACCAGAATCAAGCACCAAGTCTCACGTGCGTTCGACTTGAATGACAGAGCAAGAATAGAATAAAAATAAAACATCCGGCAGAGGTCAGAAGCATCAAAGGTGCATCTGAAAATCTGCCGGATTTTTTTTGGTTGATAGGATTAGGGTGTCACACAAAAAAAATCTTGATTACACGGATTGCTCCGTGCTTTGCACTCCCACAATCCTTCCCGCTATTCGCATATCGTGGGATGAGAATCCCACTTTTATGCTCATATCGGGGGCGTGCCCCAAGGTCATTCATTCACCTTTGTGCAAGCACAGGTGGGATGAATGACCTTTTGACACTGTAATCTGTATACGTTATTCCTGTTCAATTGTAAAATGAATACGCAAGTGTTTCTGTCTGGTTTCGTCAATGAGATTCTGATTTCGGTAGATACTCAACAAAATACCAACAAATATATAGGATATGATCGTGACGCTGCCACCATAGGAAAATAGTGGGAGAAATCCGTATGTCATTGGAATGAAACCAAGGTTCATAAGAAAATATTTGAAAACTTCTATTGTCAAAACCAGACTGCATCCAAGTCCAAGAATCATACCAAGTTGATTTTTTTGGTTTAAAGCCAGATAAAAGAGACGAACACAAAATACGATAAATAAAACAGCAAGAATACAAGCTGGAATGATACCATATCGTGATGTTACATTTACGATCATGTAATCACTGATCAGGGAATTCAGATCCATGATTAAAGTCGTACTGTGTCCAAATAAAGTACTTCTTGTCATTGCTTCATGTACCATAGACTGATTTGCATTTTCAACGGAAAACGGATAGATCCAGTTGGAAATGCGGGCAGAAACATACGGTGGGAACAGATTTGAAAATTTGTACGGTACCAGTAAGGAAAGTGTCGGAATGCCAACTACGCAACCCCAGAGTATTGGTAAAACTATTTTTTGGTGAATCGGATACCAAGCTTTACAAATTACCACAGTAACGAGTACGGCGCTTATAAATACAAGAACCAGTTTGTAAGATGAAAAGAACCATTGGTAACGCATTAGCAGGATAGATGCAAGCATAAATCCAACAGGAATCAGCAGATGATACCAGCTTCGTTTTCGAAATTTGTACAGTAATCCGCAAAAAATGGGGATACTGAGCAGATAAGGAATTGTTACCGCATTGGAAAAGAGGTGTACAAATTGCATATCCTGCAAAAAAAGAAATCCGAGATAAAGGATGGCCAGTATTCCAGAGTATCGAAAAATCCGGCTATAATCTATTTTACAGATAAAAAGCATGATTCCAAATCCGATCATCAGATAAATAATCTGTTTTCTTAAAAGTGAAATAGTTGAAAAATCCGAAGTTCCCTTGCATATCATTCCAATCATAAACACTCCAAGCACGGAGATAATGGCTGTCAGAATAACCATACTCCAGGACATTTTAGGTTTGTGAACGGCATCCAGTGACACACCTGTTTCCACTGGATCACCCATATCCAGCACAGCTCTGCGTTCCGCATCATAAGCCGTCAGTCCCTGAGCACGGTAGGCCTCTTCCTGATCTTCGATGTGAGAGGTAATCTCATGCGCTACCAGTTCTTTTGCACGTTTGTTTCGAATCTGCTCCAGCAGCAGTTCCATATATCGTTTTTTGCTCATACCTAGCCCTCCATCTGTGGTTTCAATGCTGGAAAGATGGTATTTCGATCAGCTGTCAGAATATTGGCAACAGCCGAAGAATATTCTTTCCATTCTTCTTTTTTCTGAGAGAGAAAATTTTTCCCATTTTTTGTAAGTGAATAATATTTTCGTGTTTTCTGGCCGATGGAATCTTCGTAAGAAGAAACATAGCCTTTTTCTTCCAGAGAGTGAAGCAGCGGGTAAAGAGTGCCTGCCTTCAATTGAAATACATTCTGGGATTTTTCCTGTAATGTTTCAATCATTTCGTAACCGTACATGTCTTTTTCTTCCAAAAGCCGTAAAATCAGCATTGTAGTGCTTCCGGAAATCAGACTTTTGTCTACTGCCATTAGTAAATCCTCCTTTGAAATAGATGGGTATCGGTATTTAGTTAAAAGTATCTCCATTTGTAATTGCTTATGGAACTTTAGCTAAATGAACCAGAATTCATATTTTGCTATATAGATTATCTATATATAATATATATCGAACATCTATATATGTCAAGATAAGAATGGAATGAAAAAAGATAGTATGTTACAATAGGAAAAACACTAGTCTGAGAAAAAAGAGGGATAGTATGGGGAACGATATTTATGAAAGTGGCAAACTATGCAGATATGGCAAAATACAAGGACTGGAAAAACCAGTTTCACGCATGATCTTTGGCACAGCCATCGGTCCGATGATAGAAGGGAAAAATGCAGATGAGCTATTAGATGCAGCGTTGGCAAAAGGAATCAATACATTTGATACAGCAAGAGGCTATGGAAGGGCAGAAGAATCACTTGGCGGCTGGATGAAGCGACGCGACAATCGTGAACAGGTAGTGGTGATCAGTAAATGTGGGAATTGTGATTCAGACGGTTCTGTGTGCGTAAATCGAAAGGTGATTGAGACAGAACTGGCTGAGAGCTTGCAGGCATTACAGACAAACTATATCGATATCTATCTCTTGCATCGCGATGATCCCAAAACACCAGTCGGCGAAATGATCGATACATTAAATAAACTGCAAAAAGCAGGAAAAATCAAAGTGTTTGGTGTATCAAACTGGACACATGAGAGAATCGAAGAAGCAAATCGTTATGCAAAAGAGCATCAGCTTCAGGGATTTTCTGTTTCCAGTCCTCATTTTGGACTGGCAGAGCAGGTGGCTGATCCATGGGGCGGTAACTGTGTAACCATAACCGGAAAACAGAACAAAGCGGCCAGAAACTGGTATCGAGACAATCAAATGCCAATCATTGCATATTCCAGTCTTGCGCGTGGGTTAATGGCTGGCAAAATCAAGAGCAGTCAGGAAGCACAGGCGGCAGAAATATTAGATTCATTTTGTGTGAAAGGTTATGTTTGCCATGATAATTTTGAACGTCTGGCACGCTGTGAAGAATTAGCAGAGAAAAAAGGCTGCACCCTGTCACAGATTGCACTTGCCTGGATGTTTCGGCAGAATTTAAATATATATGTGCTTGTGAGTACAACAAAAGCATTCCGACTGGAAGAAAATCTACGTACATTTACAGTGGAATTATCTGAGGAGGAAAATCAATATCTAAACCTGCAGGAAGAATAATAGAGACATTGATCAAGATAAACGATAGGAATAAGCCGCTTTTTGCTGCTAACTAAGCAGAAGGAATACGGAAGATATTTGGAATATTTACAGTATTTACATTTTGAAAAGTAGGGAGAAAAACGATGAAACAGTGTGAGGAGATAGCAAAACAGTTAAAGAAAATGTTGTCTATATATTCAATAGAGGAAAAAGAATCTGAACAGTTTCCGGAATTTACAGAGCCGTTTCGATTTCAGGAAACATTGTTTCAACAATGTCGGAATGCTGCGGATGAATTGAGTTATCTTGGAAGTTGTTTGTCCTGTGAAAGCGGAGATTTTTCCGATATGTTCTATGGAATTTATCAGGGAAACCGCCTGCATTTTGCATCGAGTGCAACTTTAGATGGAGGATGTAATCATGTGAGGTTCTTTGGCGTATCTGTAACTGCATTAGCCTGTAATGACAGGGAATTTGTGGAAAAAGCGGTGCCACATAGTCTTGGCCTTTGTGGCACGGCAGTCCCATATGATACGATTCCGAATCTGTTTATGGGAATATTTTACAAAGATGAAACGATGATGAATGAAGCCCTTGTATTGGCAGAAAAGTTTCTGGCTCGAAAACAGCGTAAGTATGATGTTTTAATTGTTCAGTATCTTATGGATTTGTGGGAAAAACGTACAGAAAATCTGACAGAACTTATAGAACAAATATGTATAGAAGAACAGCGTGTAACAGAAAATACTACATATATCGGCTATGGAAATGAAAAATATAATAAAGTGATTAATATTTTTGCACACGGTCTGTTCGCTTTGGCAGAGCATTATTTTGGAGCAGAATTGTTTGAAACAATAGCACTTCCAAATGTAAAATCATTCTGCAAAGAATATGAGTTATATCGTTGTGGACATAAACAGAATGGCGAACTACTGGTAAATTATCCTGAAAACTATGGGTATCTGAATCAGATTCCGGATTTAATTCCTCAAATTACATTAAAAGAAAACGGAAAGAAGAAAAGTATTGCAGATACAGAGTTATTTGCTGATGAGCTTTTTCAAAAGGTGTATTCCTCAGGTAAGTTACAACACATCATAAAACGTGATATTGCTTGGATTGCAGCATGGGGAACGACAGATGAGTTTTTACAGGGATTTCGTGAGGGCGACACAACGCAGTACTTTTATGACAGAGGCTTGATTTACTATGCTCTTTCTAACCCGGATATGGGAAGCTGCTATGAAATATCTTCGTTTTTACTGTCAAAATGTAATAAGGAAAAGAAAAATTGTATTTTAGAAAAGAAAACAAGAGATTTTGATGGACCATATCATACGTTATTCCAAAGAAAAAATTACGATGTTTTGCAGACAGCAGAACTTTGTGAACAACTGTTTGAAGCAGGTGCGGATCCTAATCAGGCAGGGGAGAAAAATGTACTTCCGATTGAACTGATGATGGTGTTGCCGTTTACAGAAGAAGAATTGCGTCCACTATATGATTTTTGGATGAAGCTGCCGGTAGTAGATTTAAAATTACATACATTTGATGGGAAGCAGCCAATTGATTTTGCTAAAAAATATAAGCGAAAAAAATTAGCGACATGGATAAAGGCACAGTTATAAAAAAAGAAGAATGCCGAGGGCATTCTTGAATGGCAGTAGATATAGTGGGCATTGGGAGATACTATGATAATAAACGATAATTCTATCATCTTTCACATCGATGTAAATTCCGCCTATTTAAGCTGGAGCGCATTGCGGGAACTACAAAACGGAAGCAAACTGGATTTGCGCACGATTCCGTCCATTGTAGGCGGAGATCAGGAAACCCGTCATGGAATCGTCGTCGCAAAATCCATTCCGGCAAAGGCTTTTGGAATTCAGACGGCGGAAACCGTTGCCAGCGCATTTCAAAAATGTCCGACACTTGTGATGGTTCCACCGGATCACACCTATTACCGTGAAATGAGTCAGAAACTGATGCGTTATCTGCACAGTATCTGTGACGAAATTGAGCAGGTCAGCATCGATGAGTGTTATATGTCTTTTGAACCAATTCGAAGTCAGTTTCCGACCCCAGAGGCAGCAGCCGCTTATATTAAAGACAGCGTATATGACACCTTTGGATTTACAGTAAACGTGGGAATCTCGGATCGAAAAGTATTGGCAAAAATGGCATCGGATTTCAAAAAACCGAATTTAGTCCATACCTTATATGTAAGTGAAATCCAGAAAAAACTCTGGCCATTGCCAATCGGTTCCTTACATATGTGTGGAAAAAGCAGTGCAAAATTGTTGCAGAAAATGGGAATCCGCACGATTGGAGATCTGGCGCGTACGGATAAAGCTGTGGTAGAAAGCTGGCTGAAAAGCCATGGCGGAATGCTCTGGAATTATGCAAACGGCATCGATGAAGGACAGGTTGTAAAAGAAAAACCAAAAGCCAAAGGTGTGGGAAATTCCACGACACTGGCGAACAATGCAGAGACAGAAGAAGAGGCATACGCTGTATTAAAAGAATTGGCGACCAGTGTTTCAGTGCGCCTGAAAAAACATCATTTTCTGGCAGCACAGATCAGCACGGAAATCAAATATGCTTCTTTTCGTTCGGTATCGCATCAGACAACGATCCTGACACCAACGGCGGAAGTCTCAGAAATCTATCAGTGTGCCTGTCAGCTGTTTAACGAACTCTGGGACGGTGAACCAATCCGTTTGCTTGGAATCCGAACTACCAAGTTGCAGGATGAAGAAGAACCGACACAGATTAGTCTGTTTGACCTGGGCAAGTATCAGGAGCAGGAAAAACAGGAAGAACTGCGGCGTGAAAAAGAAGCGCAGAAACAGAAAAAACTGGCAAGTTTAGACGATGCTATTGCAAAAATAAAAAAACGTTATGGAGATGATGCCATTCATAAGGGCGTATAAGCAGAGTCTGTTGCGTCAGTGGCTTCATAGCGTAGAAAACGGAGATATGTAAAAAAGAAAACAACATAGCAAGACGGTAGGGCAGATTTTCGTGAGATCTGTTGCGCCTAGCCCGGCTTTCGTAGTGTGTCTGAGTACGCTGATTTTGCGTACGAGTTCGCGAAGAAAGCCGGAGATAAGCGGCGCAACAGAGATAGAAAAGCGCCCGTGTCTGCTATGTTGTTTTCTTTATACTAATTTCGTTTTCGGACGTTATACCTTATTTCGCAATATGGAAGGACATCAACAGATCATCCTGTGATACAGTATCTCCCTGCTGAACGTAAATCTTGTCAACGGTACCGGTAATCTTGGATACAACAGTTGTCTCCATTTTCATGGCCTCTACAGTGAGAAGCGGCATGTTTTCTGTTACTGCATCGCCTTCTTTTACAAGAACTTTTCCAACCGTACCCGGGATAGAAGAACCAAGATGCTGCGGGTTTGTCTTGTCAGCTTTCAGCTTGCGGTCAGCTTTGATCTCAAGATTCTTATCCTGGATCTTGACGGTACGAAGCATACCATTTACCTGGAATGTAAGGGTACGGACACCATTTTCATCCGGTTCACCTTCCTCCAGATATTTGATCAGAAGCTGCTTTCCTTCACCGATATTCAGGTAAGTCTCTTCGCCTTTGCGTAATCCGTAGAAGTAAACATGACTTTCCAGACGGGTTACATCATTGTACATCTGGAAATGCTCGCAGTAATCTTCATAAACCTTCGGATACAGGGCATAGCTGATCGCTTTCTGGTTCATGACTTCTTCCGATTTATCACCATAATTATATTTCTCAACCAGATGCTTTTTGATGGATTCAAAATCAACCGGTGGGAGAGATTTACCCGGGCGGTCTGTCAGCGGTTCAATATCTTTCAGAACGATTTTCTGAAGCTCCTTCGGGAATCCGCCGTAAGGCTGTCCCATCATACCCTGGAAGTAGGAGACGACAGAATCCGGATAAGAAAGTCCTGCACCTGCAGTCAGGATGTTTTCTTTTGTCAGGCCATTTTTAAACATAAAGATGGCCAGATCACCAACAGCTTTCGAAGTCGGAGTAACTTTTACGATATTTCCAAGCAGATCATTGGCATCTTTGTATAATGCTTTGATGGATTCAAATTCATCTGCAGAACCCATGCTTGTAACCTGAGCCAAAAGGTTGGAATATTGTCCACCAGGAATCTCATATTTGTAAATTTCGGCATTCGGAGCTTTCATATCACTTTCAAACTGCTCGTAAACTTTACGGATGCGGCCATAGTAGCGGCTGAGCTCATCCAGTTCCTCAAAATCGAGCCCCGTATCACGTTTGCTTCCGCGCAGGGCTTCTACAACCGCATTCATGGAAGGCTGACTTGTCATGGAAGACATAGATTCAATCGCCAGATCCACGATATCTACACCTGCCTCAGCTGCCATCAGAACCGTGCTGACACCATTTCCGGTAGAATCGTGTGTATGCAGATGGAGCGGCACATGAAGTTCCTTCTTCAGAGCAGTTACGAGTTCTTTTGCGGCACGCGGTTTTAACAGTGCTGCCATGTCTTTGATGGCAATGGAATGACATCCTAAGGATTCCAGTTCAAGGGCCATATTTACATAATAATCCAGCGTGTATTTTGTCTCTTTCGGACTTGTGATATCGCCGGTATAACAAATGGTTCCTTCAACGATCTTACCTGTTTTTAATGCCTCGTCAATCGGCATTTTCATATTTTCAACCCAGTTCAGACTATCAAAAATACGGAACACATCAATACCATGTGAAGCGGAGATTTTAATAAACTCCTGAACAACATTGTCCGGATAGTTGCTGTATCCAACGGCATTAGAAGCACGCAGCAGCATCTGGATCAGAGTGTTTGGCATACGGTTTCTGAGAAGTTCCAGACGTTTCCATGGAGATTCTTTCAGGAAACGGTATGCTGTATCATAAGTAGCACCGCCCCATGCTTCGACAGAAAAAGCATTCTGCATGTATGCGTTTGTGGCATAGGCGGCACCGCACAGGTCTTTGCTTCTCATTCGTGTTGCCATCAGAGACTGCTGTGCATCACGCATAGTAGTATCTGTTACATATAATTTATCTTCTTTCAGAATTTTTTGCATGAAACCTTCTGCACCAAGCTTCAGGAATTCGTCACGGGCACCATAGACCGGTTTTGTCTGATCCAGTTTTGGAAGCACACGGTTTTCATAGTGTGGTTTCTGACCTTTCTGGGAGTTAACGATACGATCACCGATGAATTCAATAATCTTGGTCGCACGGTCCTGACTCTGTGTGAGCTGGAACAGCTCCGGTGTTTCCTCAATGAAGGTGGTATAACATTTTCCGGCAACAAAGGTCGGATGATGCAGTACATTGATCAGGAACGGAATATTTGTCTTTACACCACGGATACGCATTTCCTGTAAGGTACGGATCGATTTGCGAACAGCACCGGCAAACGTGCGGTCGTGGGAGATTGCTTTTACCAGAAGGCTATCGTAGTAAGGTGAGATGACAGCACCAGTGTAGGCATTACCACCATCCAGACGGATACCTTTTCCGGAACCGGAGCGGTAAACAGTGATCTCACCGGTATCTGGCATAAAGTTATTTGCAGGATCTTCTGTGGTGACACGGGTCTGGATGGAGTAACCATCGCAGTGAACATCATCCTGAGATTTGATATTGATCTCATCAGAATCAAGCGGATAACCTTCCGCTACCAGAATCTGGGACTGAACCAGATCAATATTTGTAATTTCCTCGCTGACCGTATGTTCCACCTGGATACGAGGATTCATTTCGATAAAGTATGGGTTGTTGTCTGCATCAACCAGGAACTCCAGAGTACCTGCATTGCGGTAGCCAACTGCTTTGGAAAGACGGATCGCAGAGTCGAAAATAATCTGACGGGTCTCATCCGGGATAGAGAATGCAGGTGCATATTCTACTACTTTCTGATGACGGCGCTGTACGGAACAGTCACGATCATACAGGTGAACAACATTTCCGTAATTATCACCTAAAATCTGAACTTCGATATGCTTTGGCGCACGCAGATATTTCTCAATGAAGATCTTGTCATCACCAAAAGCTTTTTTGGATTCATTTTTTGCTTCGTTAAATTCTTTCTCCAGATCTTCCATAGTATTTACGATACGCATACCACGTCCGCCACCACCGTTGGAAGCTTTCAGCATAATAGGAAAACCAACTTCTGCTGCGATTTTTGTCGCTGTATCAATATCTTTGATTGCATAATCAACACCAGGAATAATCGGTACCTGAGCATCGATTGCCATTTTTTTAGAAGAAATTTTGTCACCCATTGCATTCATGATCTGGCTGGAAGGGCCGATAAATACAATGCCGTTTCGCTCACAGGCATCTACAAAATCTGGATTCTCTGACAAAAATCCATAACCTGGATGGATAGCATCTACATTTGCTGCCAGTGCGATCTTGATGATGGTATCAATATCGAGATAGGCATCGATTGGTCCTTTTTCCGGATTCAGCGGATAAGATTCATCTGCTTTGGAACGGAAGAGTGCATAACGGTCTTCCTTAGAATAAATGCTGACGGTTGTGATTCCAAGCTCGTTTAAGGCTCGGAATACACGAATGGCGATCTCACCACGATTTGCTACCAGAACTTTTTTGAACTTTCTGATCTGTACCTGATTGTTCATGTGTCATACTCCTTTTAATTTTACATATTTTAATTAAAAAAATTTCCCCTTAGTGCCATTGTGTGACACCATAATTGAAAGTATATGGAAGTTGCAAGAAAAATGCAAGAGAAAAAACAAAATAATTCAAAAAAGTGCGAAAAAATGATAATGTTAAATAAATAACGAGTAAAAATGCAGGAAAATATTCTGAATGATGCAAAAAAAGAAAAGATAATTGTATATTATGCAAGATTTACTGCAAGATAGTAAAGCGGTGACGTCATGGAAAATGCATGGAACGATGATGAAAATGCAAAAGATATGTTGATGTGCAATCCTGCCAGCTTACGCTGGTCAGAATCACAAACCAAGTTTCACGCGCGTTCGATGTGAAATGTGCATTATAAGATGATCAGAGGCTGACGATATTCATTCTTCCGTTGAATATTGTTTTTTGAAAAAAGCATATGATTGTACAGATCGCTGGCATAAACATCAAGATCCAGAAGATTTTGCTGTTCAGGTGTCAGTGTCTGACGTTCTTTTGCAATTTTGCGCAGCAGCGGAATCTGACTGTGCTCCTGCAATTCCTTTAATAAAGGCGAAGCATCCTTTCGAAAACCTAGAATGCGGGCATATGGTGCATAATGACAGTTCTTTGCAGCAGCCAGAAGTTTTGCATCAATGCCAAGGAAGGAGTGCAGCAGATGACGACTGATGGCTGTATAAGTCTGGTTTTTCGTTTTCAAATCTGATACAAACTCAGACCAGCAGGTGAAAGATTCTAATTTATTTGCAATACGCTGTTCCAAATCGGTATAATCACTATCTAAATCAGAAAAAGCTGAATGCAGGAACTTACGGCAAAGTTCATAATATAACAGATCAGAAAAATCATCTTCCTGCAAAAAAGCATGGTTTTTATGCGCAGTTAGCAGAAGTTCACGAACGGAATCAGGAACCGTGTGTGTCAGCATTTGATTCAGCATTTCGGAATCAGTTTTCTGGCAGGAATTATCCTGAAAAATAAATTTGCGCAGGGCAGAAGCACTGGCAAGTTCAGTATCTGTATCGGCATCGTGATAGCCTGCTCCGGTTCGGGTAACGACAGATGGTTTCAATTTAAGGTCGTGTCGATGAATTGCTTTCATATATTCGATAGCGAGGATGTTGTTTGGTGATCCGAGCAGGTGTTCAAACTGAGCAAGTGTATCATTCATTGAACCAGAATCTAGCTGTTGAAGACAGTTAAGGGCAGCCTTTGCCCGGGCAGCCGGAAAACTGCATCCGCACTTCAATTCCTGCTCCAGATATTTCTGAAATGCAGGTGGTTCAGCAGCAAAAAAGTCAGCTAATCTGCCAAGCAGTTCAATATCAGAAGCAGTATCTGCTTCGGCACCAAAACTGATATGGGATACCACACCGAGTTTATCCAGCAGGCAGACACCTCCAAGGGCAAAAGATTCCGCACTGGAAGTGGCAGCAATTACAGGCAGTTCAATGACAAGGTCTATGCCATTTTCAAGAGCCATTTTTGTCCGGTCATATTTATTTACCAGGGCCGGGGCGCCACGTTGGACAAAGTTACCGCTTATGACAGCGATACAGTAATCGGCGTCCGTATTTTTTCTTGTTTCTTCTATATGAAAAGCATGTCCGTTGTGAAACGGATTATATTCTGCGATAATTCCTGTGACATTCATTGTGTCTGATACTCCTAAAATTATAAAATTGTTTGTCATGCAGACAAAGTGACGCACGTAACAATGCAAACATGCAATCTGTACGTTTTTATAGGAAAAAGCATAGCATGAAACATGCAGAAAAACAAACAAAATTGCGTGGAAAACAGATGAGATTTGACTTTTTTGATAAAAATTAGTGTATGAAAACAGATGCAAGAGCAAAAACTTACAAAAAACCATCTGGTAACCTCTTGCGAAACAAGAAAATTGAGATATAATGGATAAGACAGGTATTTTGACGGAAAGTCAAAGGAAAAATGAAGGGAGAACATAAATAATGAACGTATTAGTAATCAACTGTGGTAGTTCATCACTGAAATATCAGCTGATCAACTCTGACACAGAGGCAGTACTTGCAAAAGGACTTTGCGAGAGAATCGGTATTGACGGAAGACTTACATATCAGAAAGCAGGTCTTGACAAAGAGATTACAGAGGCTCCGATGCCTACACATAAAGAAGCTATCCAGCTTGTACTTGACGCTCTTGTAAATGAGAAAACAGGCGCAATCGCAAGCCTTGCAGAAGTAAATGCAGTTGGACACCGTATCGTACACGGTGGCGAGAAATTTGCTTCTTCTGCAGTTATCACACCGGAGATGCTTGCAGCAGTAGAAGAGTGCAACGACTTAGCACCGCTTCACAACCCGGCAAACTTAATCGGTATCCATGCTTGCCAGGAGCTGATGCCAGGTGTACCGATGGTTGGTGTATTTGATACTGCTTTCCATCAGACAATGCCGGAGAAAGCATATCTCTACGGACTTCCATATGAGTACTATGAGAAATATAAAGTAAGAAGATACGGTTTCCACGGAACAAGCCACAGCTTCGTATCCAAACATGTTGCAGAGTTCCTTGGCAAAGATCTTAACAATTCCAAGATCATCGTTGCTCACCTTGGAAACGGTGCTTCCATCAGTGCTGTATTAAACGGCAAATGTGTAGACACATCTATGGGTCTTACACCGTTGGAAGGTCTTGTAATGGGAACACGTTCCGGTGACATTGATCCGGCTATCATGGAGTTCATCGCTAAAAAAGAGAACCTTGATATCGCAGGCGTCATGAACGTATTAAATAAAAAATCAGGTGTACAGGGTATTTCCGGACTTTCCAGTGATTTCCGTGACCTTGAGGAAGGAATGGAAGCTGGAAACGAGCGTGCAGCAGCAGCTATCGAAGTATTCAGCTACCGCGTAGCAAAATACATCGGTTCTTACGTAGCAGCAATGAATGGTGTAGACGTAATCGCATTTACAGCAGGTATCGGCGAGAACGCTCCGCTTGTTCGTGATAAAGTATTAGCATACCTTGGATACCTTGGAATTACTGTAGATGAGGAAGCAAATGGCAAGAGAGGCGATGATATTGTAATCTCTACTCCGGATTCCAAAGTAACAGTTTGCGTAATCCCGACAAACGAAGAACTTGCAATTGCAAGAGAGACAGTAGCATTAGTAAAATAATTATATCAGTTCACTCATCACACAAAAATTACACAAAATGAAAAAAATCTGTTGACAAGGGATAATGTTCTGTGTATAATCAACTGAGTGTGATTCAGAACAATTCACTTAGATTCAGATAAATTGGAGGTGTAACGAGATGTCTATTTGTCCAAAAAATAAATCTTCCAAAGGTAGAAGAGATAGAAGAAGAGCAAACTGGAAAATGTCTGCTCCGACTTTAGTAAAATGCAGCAAATGTGGCGAGCTTATGGTTCCACACAGAGTATGCAAAGCTTGCGGTTCTTACAATAAAAAAGAGATCATCGCAGTTGACTAATTAGCAGAATATGTAATGAAATGAAGGAGTTGAGAGAAATCTCAACTCCTTTTTTGCGTGGGGAGACTCCTTTTTAACTAAATTTATATAAGTATGTTAGAAAACTTGCAAATGCGGATACTTTTGTGTAAATGCGAAGAAAAATAGTTTGATTATAGTGGCGGGAAAGTTGAACAAGCTGTATAATATATAGATAAGCTAACTGAATTGTAACAAAAGAGGAAGAATAAATGGCTATTGATAAATTGATAGAAACTGTTACTGAAAAGGTTATAGACAGTGAAAATACGATGAAATTGTGTGGAATGCTATTTCCGTATATAGGGTTGAATAAACGAGCAGTGGATATGTATGCTGAAGAATTAGAAAAATCAAATTTATCCGTTGAAGCAAAGCTATATTATTTGTTAAATGCAAAAAAAGAATTAAAACAAATTAAAAATCAACGAACAATAGCAGAAATAGCAATTAATAATGCAATTCCTGAGACTGATTTTTCGAGAAAATCAATGGTAAATGAAGAGTGGCTGGATCGTTTTATGGATTCGGCAAAATTTGTATCTCAAGAAGAAATACAAGTAATATGGGGGAAAATATTAGCAAAGGAATTTGAAAAACCAGGAAAAACACCTACTAGTATGATTCGAATACTGTCGGAAATAACCCCAGAATTGGCTTTAGTATTTAAGAAGATATGTGGCATGAAAATATTATTCTCTGAAATAGCGGAAACAGGTGAGCCGGGTGAAACGAATCAAATAGTGTTTGTACCTTACGATAAAAATAGTCTGCAAATAAAAAGTCAAGCAGAAATTAATGAACTTTGAAAATTTTATACAGGTTGAACGTAAGATAC
>NZ_CAKRAS010000037.1 GCF_934295145.1 uncultured Eubacterium sp.
TGTCAGCGACGGAAAAATGAAACTGTTTTTGAGTTTCTCGCCGTCGGTAATCGACGTATAGCAGTTCTTTTGTATATTGTCAAGGGTGGCGTAAATAGCCAATTCCTTTCGCTTTTTCTTTTCTCTGTGTAAATCTGCGCATGCAACATAACAGTTATTTTGCCATTAGCTTATATGCATGCGTGGTACGCGGTGCCACGGCGTAAATGGAACAAAGCAGAAACGAACTCCAACGAAAGAACCATTGTAAAATTTTCGTTGTGACCGCTGCGTCTAGCCCGACCGCGGGAGTGTGTCTGAGCCCGCCGGTTTTGCGGGCGAGTTCGCGGGAGCGGTCGGAAATAAGCGACGCAGTGGTCACAGAAAATTTTTCAGGTTCTTGTTGGAGTTCTTTTCTGCTTGTTCCAAACCAACCTAAACAAGAATTATTCGCCGATGTGTAAGTACGTTTTTTCAATTCAGCCAGATTTTCTGTATGTTTCTGTGTCATTGCACCATGTGCAATCTCATTTCGGTGCTCTAATTTTCCGCCATAGTTCATTCTGGAACGAAGCTGTTCTTCTTCGGAGAAGGTATAAGTTGCCTTTCCGTCTACCATCTCGATTTTTCCATTGATACCACAGATTGTACATTCTACCAGATCAGTACCCGGTGTCACGCGCACAATACTCTGGTGGCAGACCGGACAGGCATAATTGGAAGCTCCGCGCCATTTGGTACGTTCTTCATCTGTCTGTGCAGCCAGTGCGTCAATGATGTGCTGTGCCATTTCATCCATACGCTCCATCTGCTCCGGAACTCCAAGAACGTGATCGACGGCCATTGCACCGTAGTATACATGCGTATCAATGACGTCTACACCTGCGGACATCATGGATTCGTACATGATTGGAATTGTCATGATGGTCCAGTTTTCGGTCATAGCTCCACCGACACCAACCAGTGCGCCTACGCGAGGTTTGAATACTCTTTCGTCTGGAAGAAGATCATTTCCTTGTGCGATACGGTCTTTTTTTGCCTCAGTCAGGAAAGCCAGATCGTGGGACGGTCCGAAACGGTCACAGAATGTTTTAAAGGTACCACTTGGGGATGTCTCGTAAACCGGTGATCCGATGATGACTGCATCTGCGTCATAATAAGCATCCTCTACCAGATGGAAATCATCTTTGAATACACAGGTTCCGTTTGTTCTGCCGGACATAATTCCTACGACACAGCCGCAGCATCCGATACATGGTTTGATTTCTAAGTCATCCGGTCTCATAAATTTGATCTCGTGACCGGCTTCTTCGCATTTTTTCAGCACTTCTTTTAACATTACGTCGGTGTTGGACATCTTACGTCCAAAGGAAAGTGCAAGTACTTTTGCCATTGTAAATATCCTCCTGAATTTGTTTGAAAATAGTGATTTTGTATGTTTCGATAAGTTAATGATACATGGAAAAACCGGAGAAGGATATGGATAATTAGAATCAAGAATATGGATAAAACGCATATAAACAGTTACAGTTCACTCATCATATGTATTCAAATATTGATCATGCTTGCATGAGGAAATATTTGGATACATAATGATGAAGGGAGTGCCTTTTTATGAGCAAAGGTAGTAGCGTAGCTACGGAGAAGTCCTGAAAGGACATTTTGCGAATGGCGCGTGCAAACAGTAACTATAAACATCAGAGAAAAAGGGGGAGATCAGCGGATCAGTTGACGCAGATATGTTTCCTGTGATATGATAGCAAAAGATTAGAAAATATGTTCGATGGTATGAGAGAAAAGAGAGACAGATGGAGGCAATATGGGCAGATACGATTTGCTGAATACACAGCAGCAGGAAGCGGTTTTTCAGACGGAAGGACCGGTGCTGGTACTGGCGGGGGCCGGTTCCGGAAAGACGAGGGTTCTGACGCACAGAACTGCTTATCTGATAGAGGAAAAAGGGGTGAATCCATACCACATCATGGCGATCACCTTTACAAATAAGGCGGCGGCAGAGATGCGGGAGCGTATCGACAATCTGGTGGGATTCGGTTCAGAGAGTATCTGGGTATCTACGTTCCATTCCAGCTGTGTGCGAATCCTGCGTCGCTACATCGACCGTCTCGGATATGACAACCGTTTTACGATTTACGATTCGGATGATCAGAAAACGGTGATGAAGGAAGTGTGTAAGCGGTTGCAGATCGACACGAAGAAGACGAAGGAACGTGCACTGCTGAATGTGATTTCCAATGCAAAAAATGAGCTGATTTCACCGGAGGAGTTTACACTGCGGGCAGCAGGGGACTACGCGAAGCAGAAGCAGGCGCAGGTTTACCGGGAATATCAGCAGACATTAAAGAAAAACAATGCACTGGATTTTGATGATCTGATCATGAAGTGTGTGGAATTGTTTAAAAATGATCCGGAGGTACTGGATTCCTATCAGGAGCGTCTGCGTTACATTATGGTGGACGAGTATCAGGATACAAATACGGCGCAGTTTGAGCTGGTGCGTCTGCTGGCATCCAAATACCGTAACCTCTGCGTGGTCGGTGATGATGATCAGTCGATTTATAAATTCCGTGGTGCCAATATTCACAATATTTTGAATTTTGAGCAGTATTTTCCGGATGCGAAAGTCATCAAACTGGAGGAAAATTACCGTTCTACGCAGAATATTCTGGATGCGGCCAACGCCGTGATCAAAAATAATGTTGGAAGAAAATCCAAAGCACTATGGACGCAGCAGGCGGCCGGGGACAAAATTGAATGCAGGGATTTTGATACGGCTTACGATGAGGCGGAGTACATTGCGCATAGCATCAATTCCTTTGTGCGGAAAGGTGTTTTTTCTTATGGAGACAGTGCAGTGCTGTATCGAACCAATGCACAGTCCCGACTTTTGGAGGAGCGTTTTGTCCGGGAAAATATTCCGTACAAGATCGTGGGCGGCGTAAACTTCTATGCCAGAAAAGAAATCAAGGATTTGCTGAGTTATCTGAAAACCATTGATAATGCGCAGGATGATCTGGCGGTGAAACGAATCATCAATGTGCCAAAACGAGGCATTGGTGCAACGACCATTGCCAAGGTACAGGATTATGCGGATGAAAACGGTATGAGTTTTTATGCGGCATTAAAGCAAGCGGAGGAGATCCCGACGCTGAGTAAGGCGACGGCGACAAAAATCCGCCCGTTTGTTACTTTTATTCAGACGTTGCGCAGCAAACTGCCGTATATCAGTCTGGAACAGTTGATGGATGAAATCATAGAAGATACCGGATATGTGGCAGAATTGGATGCGGAAGGCACGGATGAAGCAAGAGCCCGTATTGAAAATATTGATGAGTTGATCAGCAAGATCGTGGCTTATGAGGAAAACGAGGAACATCCGATGCTGAGCGGATTCCTAGAGGAAGTGGCTCTGATCGCGGATATTGACAGCCTGGAAGAAAACAGTGATTATGTGGTGTTGATGACGCTGCACAGTGCAAAAGGTCTGGAATTCCCGAATGTATATCTGGCCGGAATGGAGGACGGACTGTTTCCAAGTTATATGACGATCACTTCGGATGATCCGACGGAAGTGGAGGAAGAGCGCCGTCTGTGTTACGTTGGAATTACGAGAGCCAGAGAACATCTGACTCTGACCAGTGCCCGGATGCGTATGACCAGAGGCGAGACCCAGTATCATAAAGTGTCACGTTTTGTAAAAGAGATTCCAAAGAGTCTGTTAAACGGGCAGGTGCGGGAGGAACGCCCACGCAAGGAAGATCCGATCAAAGATTTTGGCTCGGTGAAACTGAATTTTTCCAGAAAACCGTATGGAAGTGGAGGAGCATCCGCAAAATCAGCGGGAGGCATGGAGCATTATAAAGCATATGGTCTTGGGCAGAAAAAGCCACAGCAGTTTGGTGGTGGAGCAAACCTTGGAACATTGTCTTATTCCGAAGGTGACCGGGTGCGTCATGGCAAGTTCGGAGAGGGTGTGGTGACACAGATCGTGTCCGGCGGAAGAGACTATGAAGTGACTGTAAATTTTGACAATGTCGGCACAAAGAAAATGTTTGCATCGTTTGCAAAATTACAGAAGATATGATAGAATACAACGTAACAACAGGCAGTAAGGTATGGAAGAGAATCGCAGATGAAAACAGCGCTTTCTAATTTCCTAATAGGTACTGTCGCAGGGAAGCATCATTAATGTATTAGAAGGAGTGAATGACATGAACAATGATTTAATCAGTATTGCAAAATTAAACGAGTTATTTTCCAAGAAAATTGATGAGGAAAGAAAGACAAAGTTACTCTGGATTCTTGCCATCATCGGAGCAGTAGCAGCTGTCGTTGTTGCAGCACATTATATTTATAAGTTTTTTGCTCCTGATTACATGGATGATTTTGAAGATGAATTTGAAGACGAGTTCGAAGATGATTTCTTCGATGACGAGGATGATGAATACGAAGAGGAAGCCTAAGTCGTAAGATTTGAGTTTGAATGATATTGATTCGTATTGGAACGCCCACTCACATATGCGAGTGGGCGTTTTTTGCCTAACTTCAGAACCAGACAGAATTGCAGGAAAACTGAAAATCTTTTTGGCGAAAAACCATATCTAGATGAAGCGTAGAGTAATCAAGATGGCTCTGAAGTTAGTGGATGAAAAAAATAAAAATGTGAGGAAAGATAGCGTGAAAAAAGGGCAGATGTGCGAAGGCATTGTGGAAAAAGTAAAATTCCCAAATAAGGGAATCGTAAAAGTGGAAGATAATGAAGTAACTGTAAAAAATACCATTCCGGGGCAGAAAGTTTCTTTTGTGATCAACAAAAAACGCAAAGGGAAAGCAGAAGGTCGTTTATTAGAAATTTTGGAAAAATCAGAACTGGAGCAGGCAGAAGCAAATTGTCCGCATTACGGTGTCTGTGGTGGGTGCAATTACCAGACATTACCGTACGAAGAGCAGTTAAATTTGAAGGCCGGACAGGTACTGGAATTAATGAAAGCGGTTGTACCGAATGCGGAGGATATTTTTGAGGGAATCCGAAGAAGCCCGCGTCAGTTTGGATACCGCAACAAAATGGAGTATACCTTTGGCGATGAGGTAAAAGATGGACCGTTGGCGCTTGGAATGCATAAACGCGGTAGTTTTTATGATATCGTAACGGTAGATAAATGCCAGATCGTGGATGACGATTACCGCAAAATCCTCGGGATAACTGTGGAGTATTTTAGAAAAAAAAGCATTCCGTTTTATCACCGTATGCGGCATGAAGGATATCTGCGTCACCTTTTGGTAAGAAAAGCAGTAAAGACAGAAGAAATTCTGGTTGATATTATTACTACCACACAGGAAATTAAAGCAGGAGAAAGCAGTGTGGAAGAAAAAGCTCTTTTAGATGGCTGGAAAGAACAGCTTTTAGCGCTGGAACTGAATGGAAATATTGTAGGTATTCTGCATACAAAAAATGACAGCGTGGCTGATGCGGTAAAAAACGAAGGAACTGAAATTTTATATGGTCAGGATTATTTTTATGAAGAATTACTGGGGCTGAAGTTTCGGATTTCTCCGTTCTCTTTCTTCCAGACAAATTCTCTGGGCGCAGAAGTGCTGTATCAGACTGCCCGCGAGTATATTGGGGACAGCCTGAATGAAAAAGCGGACAAGACTGTTTACGATCTGTACAGCGGAACCGGAACGATCGCGCAGATTCTGGCTCCAGCAGCAAAGCATGTGATCGGCGTGGAAATTGTGGAAGAGGCTGTAGAAGCTGCGAAAGAAAATGCAAAGTTAAATCAGTTGGATAATTGCGATTTTATTGCCGGAGATGTTTTGAAAGTGCTGGATTCCATTGAGGAAAAACCGGATTTTATTGTGCTGGATCCGCCGCGTGAGGGTATTCATCCGAAAGCACTGGAAAAAATTATTCGATATGGTGTGGATCGCATGATCTATATTTCATGTAAGCCGACCAGTCTGCAGAGGGATCTGGAGATTTTGCAGGCGCAAGGATATGTGGTGGAAAGGATCTGCTGTGTGGATATGTTCCCGGGAACGGTGCATGTCGAGACGATATGTTCAATACATCGGAAGAATTCCTAGAAATCCTTTGTTTTCGGCACTTTGCGAGACATGTGGAGTTTTCCAGAACAAGAAAAAATGGGCGAAAAAAGCAGGTTGTAGATAGCATTGAGGTATCTGTTATTCTCCATATGGTGTAGGTGAACACATTAAAAAAGTGTAATATTTTTATCTGAAATTCTTCAAAGAATGCTTATATTTAGAACTTTTTCTGAATATGGGCATTCTTTTTTTGTTCAAAAGAAAGGAGAAAATTACGGTATGAAAAAAGCTGATGAGATGTGTTCATTACAAGGTAACAATCCGGGTGTGGATGTTATACAGGTCAAATTAGAGGATTTACATGCATTTAAAAATCATCCGTTTAAAGTGAAAAAAGATCAGGAACTATTTGAATTACGGCAAAGTATTGAATCGGAAGGAATTTTGGTTCCTTTATTGGTAAGAAAAAGTCGTGATGGAGTTGGATATGAAATCGTATCCGGGCATAGAAGAAAAGAAGCTGCATTATGGGGTGGTTTGGATTGTGTGCCGGTGATTGTAAAGGATTTATCTGATGATCAGGCAGTCATTGCGATGGTAGATAGTAATTTACATAGAGAAAAAATTTTACCTAGTGAGAAGGCATACGCCTACAAAATGCGGTTGGAAGCAATGAAACATCAGGGAAGAGAAATAACTTTGGACCAGATTGGACCGAAGTCAGAAGAAAATGGTTTGCGGATTTATCCATTAAAAGTTGAACAGGGAGCATTCGGTGAGATGGTTATTGCCCCAACTGAAAAGAAAATTTCAACTAGAAGTAATGAAATGCTTGCCCGGATGGTGGGAGAAAGCGTAACACAGATCAAACGCTATATTCGTCTGACATATCTGATTCCTAAATTATTGGAGATGGTTGATCGGGAAGAACTTTCGATGGGATCAGCAGTGGATATTTCGTTTTTAAAAGAAGATGAACAATATGAGCTTTTTGCAGTTATGGATCTGGAACAATGGGTGCCAACTGTTTCCCAGGCAAATCGGATAAAACGAATGAGTATGCAGGAAAAACTGGATATGGATCAGATTTATAAGGTGTTTGAAGAAACACAAAACAGTCGCAGAGAAATGATAAAAATACCAGTCGAACGAATACAAAAATTCTTTCCGAACAGTTACACACCGGAGAAACAGATACAGACAATAGAAAAGCTTTTAAGTGAATGGTCAAAGAAACGTAGCAGATCAAAAGATATGAGTTTATGAGGGGATAAAGAAAATGTGTAAAATTATTGCAATTACAAACCAAAAAGGTGGATGTGCGAAGACAAATGTAACGGTTAATCTTGGAATTGGACTAGCGCGAGAAGGTAAAAAAGTTGCACTGATCGATAATGACGCACAGGGATCATTAACTGCAAGTCTTGGGTACGAGGAGCCAGATGAACTGGATGTTACATTGGCAAATATTATGATGAATGTTATCAATGATGAAGAAAATGGACCAGAATATGGATTCCTACAACATGAAGAAGGGGTAAGTTTCATCCCTGCTAATGTGGAATTATCCGGTTTAGAAATTTCTCTGATTAATGTAATCAGCCGGGAAACAATTCTTAGGAGTTATATAGATACTATTCGTGATCAGTATGATTACATTTTGATTGATTGTGCACCGAGTCTTGGTATGTTGACGATTAATGCATTGGTTGCAGCTGATGCAGTGATTATTCCAGTACCGGCGGCATATTTACCGGTAAAGGGACTGGTTCAGTTAGTAAAGACAATCTCAATGGTAAAGCGACGGTTAAACAGAAAGCTGCAGGTGGAGGGGATTTTGATCACAATGGCAGATTTTCGCACCAATTTTGCGAAAGATATATCTGCTAAATTGCATGAGACATATGATTCAAGTATTGGGATTTTTAAGACATATATTCCACATTCCGTCAGAGCGGCAGAGTGTGGTGCAGAGGGAATCAGTATTTATAAACATGATCCAAATGGAAATGCAGCAGATGCTTACCACAGATTAACGCTTGAGGTGTTGAACCATGAAAACTAGAAGCGGTCAGAAAATCAAAATGACAAGTGTGGAGGAACTTTTGGGAGTAGCCAATGAAGAGGTGGCAACAGAAATAGAATTGGAACAGATTCAGTGTTTTCAGAATCATCCGTTCAAGGTGCTGGATGATGAAAAGATGCAGGATCTTGTAAACAGTATTTATGAAAATGGAATACTTACCCCTGTTTTGGTGCGCCCGATAGGAAATGATAGGTATGAAATGATATCCGGACATCGCAGAATGCATGCAGCTACATTGTTGCAAATGAATATAATACCAGCGATTATACGGGAAATGTCAGATGAAGAAGCCGTTATTAAAATGGTAGATTCCAATATTCAGCGAGATGAATTACTTCCGAGTGAAAAGGCTTTTGCGTATAAGATGAAATTGGATGCAATGAAAAGGCAGGGAAAGAGAACAGATTTAACTTCTGGTCAAAATGGCCAGAAGTTGTCCGGAAAAGTATCAAGAGATCTGTTGGCAGAGGAAATGGGTCAAAGTTCAAAACAAATTCAGCGCTATATTCGTTTAACAAACTTACAGCCAAAGTTACTTGATATGGTGGATAATAAGCGTTTGAATTTTACGATTGCGGTAGATATTTCTTATATCGATAAAGAAATTCAAAGCTGGTTATATGATTACATCGATGCAAATGGGACAATCATCCCTAATCAGGTAAGAACACTGAGAAAAGAAATAGCCAGTGGAACTGTTATGACACAGTTTAAGATGGTAAGTATTCTGAATGATTGTATAAAGCCAAAGAGCACAGCAAAGAATGTAACTTTTTCCGGTAAGAAGTTAGAAAAGTTTTTTCCTGAGTCGTATACGGCGGCAGACGTTGAAAAAATTGTCTTTGAATTATTGGAAGAATGGAAAAACAGGCAGGAAGGAGCAATGAAAGATGTTATTTGATTATTTTTATGGTGTGGAAGCGGATCAGTACAATTTTATTCGATTGCCGAAAATGTTAATGACACAGAAAGAATACTGTGATATTTCGATAGAATCCAAATTATTGTATGGATTGTTATTGGACCGTATGAGTTCAGCTGGTAAAAATAAATGGATTGATGAAGAGGAGCGGGTATATGTGATATTTCCTCTGTCGGAGATTCAGAAGATGATGGGTATTTCAAAGAAAAAAGCAATGGCAGATTTATCGGAATTAGAAGATCATGGACTGATAGTTCGCAAACATCGCGGATACAGATTACCGGATGTGATTTATTTGATGAATCTGGTGGCATGAGGAGAAAGTGATTTTGAATCTAAAGAAAATGATGGTGAGGTGTCGAAAATGGAACCTCATGAGCGGTAAATTTTGTAAACCGGAAACGGAGAAAGGAGAAAAATCATATGAGTACAAATGCTGTATTGGATTATTTTTACGGTAAAGAAGCCGATCAGTTCTCTTTCTTCACTGTCCCGAAAATACTTTTTATAGATGAAAGATATAAAGGTCTGCCTTGTGAAGCCAAGATGCTTTATGGTATGATGCTGGATCGTATGTCATTATCTATTGAAAATCAATGGTTTGATGAACAAAAGCGGGCGTTTATTAAGATTTCAACGGAATACATAACAGAAAATCTGGGCTGTGGAAGGAATAAGGCACTGAATTTTATGAAATTGTTGGAAGAATATGGGCTGATTGAGCGTGTAAAGCATGGTCAGGGAAAGGCAAGTACAATCTATGTGAAGAAATTTATCCGGAAGGAGAGCCATGAGCAGATAGGGGAAGATGTTTCTGAGAAGTACCAAAATCAAACTTCAGAGAAAAAAATAGCTGTTTCAGAAGTTTCAAATTTAAACATCAAGAAGTTTAAAAATCAAACTTCAAGAAGTTTAGAATCCAAACATCAAGAAGTTTATTTTCAGGACCCTAATAATACTAATATTAATAACACTGAGATAAATCATACAGAATCAAATCATATCGTATCAGGTACAGGTGAACACGATACGATGGGATATGAGTGTGATGCAGATGTACAGATGCAGGGATATACAGCTCTGATCAAAAACAATATTGCATATGGGGACTTGGTTCTTGTTCATCCAGAAGATAAGCAGCTGATTGATGGCATCATGGATCTGATACTGGAAACCGTATTATGCGACAGTGAAAAAATACTGGTTGCAAGTAACTGGTATTCAGCAGAGCTGGTCAAAAGTAAACTGTTGAAGTTGAATTATTCGCATATGGAGTATGTGCTGCATTGCTTTAAGCAGAATACCACGAAAGTGAAAAATATCAAAAAGTATATGCTGGCAGTGCTTTTTAATGCACCTACAACGATTGACAGTTATTATATGGCTGAGGTCAATAATAGCTTTACAGACAACGTATGTTAGAGGGGAGTGCAGGGATAATGATAAAAAAACTTATTATAAACCAATTTATAATAAAAAAATTTATAGTAAAAGTGCTGTCTTTGATCGGATGGATCATTGTAGGGGGTATGCATGGCCTTTGTTGGTTGGTAAATAAAGTATACGGTGTAGTTGGCGGTTTTCTGACAGCGTTGTTTGTGATACTGTTTCTGATCGTCAGCATTGGCTACAAAGATGTACAGCAAAGTACATTTTTGGCAGTTTTGGAAAGTCTAAATATATTAGTGATGATTACTGGAAATGCACTAGAAATTGTATTGGAACTGGCATGTGATCGATTGACTTCTAATTTGGAGCACTAGAAAAGGAAAGGATGAAAAATCATGGAAAATAAAGAATATATTCAGTTACCGGCATTAAGCAGAGATATTTCAGAGGAAGAGTTATTGTGTATCTGGGAGTTTGCCAAGCTTCCGGGTGAGGTGCAGGAACAAATGCTTGACCGGGTAAAAGAGGTACTTAGAAAAGATGTTGTAAAGAAAAAATCTGTGCCGGATGGAGCTTATGCGGCCATGACTGACCGGGTGAATAGATACATGGCAGCATCGCGGAAGATGCTAAAACGTGCAATGATAGAGGCGTGTCAGCTGGCAGCATTTATATATCACGAATGCTTTGTATTGGAAATTTCAGTGGAAGAGTTGAAACAGGAGTTTCCAGGATATGAGGATTATATTGATGTGACAGTCTGCTATATTCAACAACTAATAGACCGAAGTAAAGGAAAACATTGATTGTATAAAAAACGGAATTAAGAGTTGCAAAAGTGCTTCTCAAATCTGGGAAGCGGTTTGGAGGATTAGGTGATCATCAGAATGTTGCATAATAGATTTACCTATAATTAAAAACAACAAGATGGAAAGGCTCAGAAAAAGTTATTCTGAGCCTTCTGACATAGAAGGATAGAAGTATAAAAGAGCAGGGATTTTTATGCCCCATCTATTGATATACACTGTAACCATAAAAGAAGATTAAAACATAAAATTCAAAGAAATGGAGGAACTGGCAATGAAAGGATTTAACACTGGTGATGGTTACATGGGATTGGTAGATGGTAAATATATCTTGTTTGCCAGCGAATCCGATTACTATGAATACATGAACGATTAAAGGAGGAGCTGCGATGAAAGGAATATTCGAAAGTATGTTTGATCTGAACCATGATGGAAATATCAGTCCACTGGAAAGTGCAATGGAATTTACCTTCCTAAATGAACTGTTGAAAGACGACTCTGAAGTACAGACGGAGTTGGAATTATCAGGACTGGATCCGGACGAGTTGGAGTTTATGGATGCAGATGAACGAAGAGAAGCACTGGAAGATGCCGGACTGGATCCGGATGAATATGATTTCTAAGGAAGGAGCATTTACAATGGCAAAAGTATTTATCACACTGACAGGAACAAAACATTGTTTCGGAAATGATTTTCTTGAAAAGGGTACGAAAATCAGGCTGGAGAAAGAGCCGGATAATGAGTATGACAAGGAAGCAATCAAAGTTACTTATAAAGGACTTGGAAAAATTGGGTACGTGGCAAACAGTTCTTATACTGTTATTGGTGAATCGATGAGTGCCGGACGTCTCTACGACAAGATTGGAGACGTTGCATATGCAAGGGTGGTATTGGTCACACCGGTTGGGACAATTTGTAAAATTTGTAAAAAGAGCCTGGCATATTAAGTGGAGCAAATCATTATGATGACAAAGGACATAAAACCGGTCACAGCAATCCTGGAATATTAGGAGGCTGGAACCATTACGATGACTGATACTTAAGAAGATAAAGGCGTCAACATGTACAATCTTTACACAAGTTTTTTGTGAAAAGATGCACCATATGTCTCCCACCTATGGTATACTTGAGTTAATATTTGGTGAAAGGAGACCGGAAAAGTGCCGAAGGGAAGTAATCAGAAGTTCAAGTTATACCGGCTTGCTCAGATTATGCAGGAACAAACTGATGATGAGCATTATATCACTATGCCAGAAATCATGGACGGCTTGGCAAAATATGACGTAACAGCAGACCGGAAAAGTGTATATAACGATCTGAGAGATTTGAGTGTTCTTGGAATAGATGTAGAAGGTGAACCTGTCGGGAATCGATATCATTATCATGTTGTAAATCGCGCGTTTGAACTTCCGGAATTAAAACTTCTGGTAGATGCTATCCAGTCTTCAAAATTTATTACAGAGAAAAAATCAAATGCACTGATTAAAAAGCTGGAAACATTGATCAGTAAATATGATGCACAGAAATTGCAGCGGCAGGTGTTTGTTTCTGGAAGAATTAAAACAATGAATGAGAGCATCTATTACACTGTGGATGTGATTCATAATGCAATTTCGGAAAATAAGAAGATTAAATTCCAGTATTATCAGTGGAATGTGAAGAAGGAAATGGAACTTCGCCATAATGGGGCATGGTATCACATCAGTCCGTGGGGATTGTCTTGGGATGATGAAAACTATTATCTGGTAGGTTATGATTCAGATGCAGAGCAGATTAAACATTACCGGGTAGATAAGATGCTGCATATCAAATTATCAAATGAAAGCCGAGACGGAAAAGAGCACTTTAAAAAACTGGATATGGCTGATTATGCGAAGAAAAGTTTTGGAATGTTTGGTGGAAAAGAACAGACTGTAAAGCTGCTGGTAAAAAACAGTCTGGCAGGTGTTATCATTGATCGGTTCGGAAAGAATGTGATGTTGATTCCGACAGATGATGAACATTTCACAGTGAATGTAGATGTGCATGTCAGCAGGCAGTTCCTTGGTTGGGTGTTTTCACTGGGTGAGGATATAAAGATTGTTGGACCAGATGAAGTGGTAGATGAGATGAAAAAGGAAATTAATCGAATAATTAATCAATACAAGTATGACTCATAATGCGAATAAAGCAATGAAAAGCTATAGAACAAGACCGAAGAAAAGGAAAACATTGATTGTATAAAAAACTGAATTAAGAGTTGCAAAAGTGCTTCCCAAATCTGGGAAGCGGTTTAATCCATCTGTGATCGAAAAAATATGTTAAGAATATTTTTGACATTTTTGAGGATGCATGGTAATATGATTATACAAAAAGAGTGCTACCGATAGACGGTTAGTCCGTTTTTCTATTTGATTATTAAAAATAGTCGCCTAGTTTCCAGACCGGGGCGGCTATTTTTGTGATTTATTATTATCCTTACCGAATGTGTATCCGATACTAAAGCAGGTTAAGCCAAAGCTCACTACTGCAATGAAATCTAAAATACTCATTGGCTCAGCCCTCCTTTCCAGTGGATTCCCTTTCGGGTTTCTATGTAATCAGAGGGTCACAGTCCCTCTGTTGAAGGACTAACCGCCTACCGTTATGGCAGCACCCATGTTGTGATTATAGCAGTTGTGGTATGTGGATGCAATAAGAAAATGACTAGAATAGTTTAATTACAACAGAACAGTATTTGAATACAAATGCAGAGGTATATATTTATCGTAAATATACATCTCTGCATTATTTTTATTTTGCCAGAAAATTACTCTGTATTTCCATAGGCATATGATAAGCCTGTCCTCGCTTGGTCAGACTGTATAATTTAAAGCTCATGAGTTCCGGGGTGGAATTCAGCGTGCTGCATAAACTGAAATAATCCAGATCTTCATTGTGTGCCATATCTGCAATATCCGCGTCAGATAAGAGAAGATCTGCAGCAAACAGGTTCGCCTGGTATTCGGTGTTATCCTGCATATTATAAAGTGTATCGTCTTTCATCGGAGCCATTTTTAACTGAGTTCTATGGAGAATGATATGTCCCAGTTCATGAGCTGCCACGATCTGCTTTTCTTCCTCAGACAGAAAGCTACTGATCTGGACATAGATGGTCTTACAGCTCATAAAGCAAAATCCTTTTAGTTTTTGAAAGCTGGAAGTTTCCCCGACAATAATATGCATGTCGTCCATGATCTTAAATGGATCCCTGGTCTTATATTTTCTGATCAGTTTCTGTGTTTCATCGTATATATATCCGTTTTTCAATTTTGATCACCTCAAAAGAATTGTTCTCTCAGAAAAGAGAGTGCGTGAAAGTTTTCGGTAAAGCACTAATCTTCCTTGAGATACTTTTTTGGTGTGTACTTTTTTGCACGCTTTTTTGAATCTAAGTACAGCATCTGGATTTCATCCATGAATGCTGTTTTGTCCTCATCGGATAATCCACCACCGGCGAACATGGCGGCTGTCTGCGCAATGATCTGTTGAGCCTGATTGGCACCACGACTTCCAAACTGTTCAGCTGCCTGTGTGATGAATGCTTCGTTTTCTGTCATTAAGTATGTAAGATCACAGCTTAGGACATCCGCCAGTTTCTGATAGATGGCATGCTGCTTTGGGTAGCGGCCTTCAATTTCCCATCCGCGGATTGTTCTGAGTGAAACACCAACAGCCTGAGCAAGCTGTGTCTGGTTCAGTCCTTTTTCCTTTCGTAACGTTTTTACTTTCTCTCCGAATGTCATAACGATACCTCTTTCTATTAGCTTATTTCAAAGATAGTTGAATTTGAGTAATTGCCTTATTTTTGATGAAATAGGCAAATTATTACCTAAAATATTAAATTGCCTCTTGACAATAGGTTACTTATTGCCTATAATGTGAACCACAAAAGAGAGGTAATTACTTGCCTATAATATATATGATATTGCTCATAAAGTCAATAGAATTATAGATTAAATTGCCTATTTCCGAACGTGATTTCAGATTGAATTATCAAGAAATATCATAAATGTAGATGCCTGATCGGAAAAACAGGCAAGTTGATGGGAGGTGTTTGAATAGATGGAAAACAAATCATATATCTGTATTGATCTTAAATCATTTTATGCATCGGTGGAATGCGCTGAACGTGGTCTGGATCCTTTTTGCACGAATCTCGTTGTTGCAGATCCGGAGCGGTCAAAAAGTACCATATGTTTGGCAATCACACCGGCGATGAAACAGGCAGGGGTAAAAAATCGCTGCAGAATCCATGAGATTCCACCAGATATACCATATATAGTAGCAAAACCAAGGATGCATCTATACCTGGAATACTCCGCAAAGATCTATGGGATCTATCTTAGATATATCGCACCGGAAGATATTCACGTATATTCAGTGGATGAATGTTTTCTGGATGTTACGGATTATCTGAAATTTTATCATATGACGGCAGAGGAAATGGCTGCAGCACTTATGGGAGCAGTAAAGAAAGAGACTGGGATCACTGCAACAGCAGGGATAGGATCGAATCTGTATCTGGCCAAGATTGCCATGGATATTATAGCAAAACATACAAAGAAATGTATCGGAACGCTGACGGAGAGCAGTTACCGGAAAATGCTATGGTCACATAAACCACTGTCTGATTTCTGGCAGATCGGACGGAGGACGGAGCGGAAACTGGCTCAGTATGGGATATATACTATGGGTGATATTGCCAAAATGTCCTTAAATTCTGAAGATTGGTTGTACCGATTATTTGGAATTGATGCAGAATTGCTGATTGACCATGCCTGGGGAGTGGAGTCATGCCGGATGCAGGATATCAAAAATTATCAGCCAACAGATCACAGCCTGTCAAACGGGCAGGTACTTATGAGAAATTATGCTTTTGAGGAAGCACTAGTTGTGGTAAAGGAAATGGCAGATATACTGTCACTGGATTTGATGGATAAAGGGCTGGTTACGGATTCTGTTACGTTGCGGATCTCTTATGATCAACGCTTCGGGATCGCTGATACTGGTGGGACTGTGAACCTGAAAAAGCAGAGCAATAGCAGTGGCCTGATCATTCAGAATGTAGAGCAGTTATATCGGGCAACCACAGATATTTATACCGGGATCCGACGGATCAATATTACAGCAAATCGTGTCTATCCGGAAAGTTGCCTGCAGTATGATCTGTTTACGGATCCGGTGAAAGTAGAAAAAGAACAGGATATCCAGCAAATGGTATTGGCGATAAAAAAACGGTTTGGAAAAAATGCGATTTTGCGCGGGGTAAACCTGCTTCCCTGTGCAACTACGATAACGAGAAACCAGCAGATTGGCGGACATCATGCTTAGATAGGAGATGAGGAAAGATGGATTATAGCGACATCATGGATATGGATAAACCGATATCACATCATAAGCCAATGGATATTACGCACCGGGCGAAAATCTTTGCTCCATTTGCAGCATTGAAGGGATTTGAGGATTGCATCCGGCAAAAAGAGATCGTGTATGAAGAATATCCGGTCCTGTCAGAAGAACAAAAAGACAGGCTGGATCAGAAGATACAAATGATCGGAACAGGATATGTGCTGACCGTAACCTATTTTGTACATAACCATCCGTTGGATACCAGGAAAGGACAGATTCAGACAGTGACTGGTGAGGTGATATACTGGAATCCTTCCAGAAATCTTCAGATCGGACAAACGGAAATACAGATATGTGACATTATAGAACTGTCCGGAGATATATTTGATGGGCTGGAAGAACCGGCCTGAACATTGAAACTGCATGAAAGAATGGAAAGCAGATCAGATGTGGTAGCTGAGCAAGCTGACATTTTGACATGCCTGGCCAACAAAGCAGGACAGATAATGATCCCGTTGCAGATACTCCGCGGTGCTTTGCCGCTTACGGAATGGAGGACTGCGACATGCACTCATCAACGGTTCCTTTCCCTTATCCGTTTGAGTAATCATAATTACGTGGAGGATTCTGATGAGAATAAAATCAACAGCAGTACAAAATGAGATCATACGATATGACATAGACAAAAGACGAGAGGATGACCGGCATATCATGGAGCTGGTCCGGCTGATCACAGACCGGGGGAATAACGCAGAGATCCGGAGAAAGGGGAACGGTTCCCTGACTGTGTATGAAGTAAAAAAACATATTGTAACCGTCGAGTAATCGGACTTGGCGAAGGACTGATTGGAGTCATGGATGATCATTCCCAGGAATGGGAGTGGTTGTCTATGGCTCCTTTTAGTTTCCGTAGATAAAAAAGTGACGTATATATACCTTTGAAAAATTTGCAGAATTTTTTGTATAAGCGCCGTACAGCAAACGATATATGAGGAGGAGTATTTATGAGAGGTCCATAGGATAAAAAAATACTGAGAAAAGATGAAAAGGGCAGTGATAGGAGTCGCAGACTTCCGTTAAAAAAAAACGGGTGAGTCTGGGACTGCTTTTGCTGCCCTTATTTCACAGACCTGACCACCTGGGCCATATGGCAGAAAGAGGTCAGGATGCTGAAATTAAAAGAGTTAAAAGCAATGATACCAGAGACAGGCAAGATGGATCGTGTTCCGACTTATAAAAAGTTACGGGAATCAGGGTGTGAAATTGTGGTAAAAGAGGTGATCGATCCGGATACGGAAGTAATGGTGTATGACAACGGTCTTGTAGTGTACAGGAACTTCCGGCGTATCACGATCTTTCCTTTACATACATGCAACTCATACAGTTACGAGGATGGAAAACACCAGAATCTTGTGTATGAAAAAGTATTTGAGGACGAAGCGTGGTATCTGCGCCTTATCTTAGAAGGGGAAGACCGGCTGGCACAGAACCAGCGGACACGCGATGCCTTCCACAGAGTGGTATCTTACAGTGCAATTTCAGAAGAATGGAAACTGATGGAAGATGAAAGCATGGATCTGTTGCAGTCTGTTATGAGGAAAGAGACATTGGATAAACTCATGCTGCTTCTGAATGAACAGGAGAAAGAAATCTTACTTGCTTATTACGTGGAAGGGATTTCCCAGGAGCAGATCGCGGAAGTTTTTGAGGTAACACAGCAGAACATCAGTTATTTGATCCGGGCAGCGGTAAAAAAATCCAGAAGATTATTGGAAGAAGAGCCTGATTGTGCGTTCCGAATGAGAAATAAAAAGTAAAAAAATTTCAAAAAGTATTTGTATAAGCCCGGTGCGGCAAAAGATAGGTGAAAGGGGAGTTGAGATACTTTCCCATGCACCTTGAAAATTGAAGAACCTGCCCGGAATGATACCTGAGTCGAATGTGCATCGGCGTGTCTTCTCAGTGCATACGTTTTGGAAATAAGAAACCAAAACAGGAACGGATCCGGGGAAGAACACAGGAGTAATGCTTATATTTCATTTTTTAGATGACAGTAGATTGTGCAGCGGTGTCAATGGATACCGCTGTATGCATGTGCTGTTATCTTACCTGCTATATGGCGGGTAACTGTCCCAAACAGCCGAAAAAAGCAGCAACCTACAAAGAAAGGAATCAAAAAAATATGAAAAAGAAAGAAGTATTACTGAGATTAGGAGCAATGGCAATGATCGCAGCGCTTGGAATCGCACCAGTTACATCAGGCATTTCTGCCATGGCAGCGACTTCTACCGTATCAACCAATAATACCGCGACAAAAAATGATCTGGCAAATGCGGATATTGTGGATGAATCCAGGACAGGATCGATCACCATTAAAAAGTATGACATCACAGCGGCGGAAGCAGCCGGTGACTACAAAGCCGGTACATATAAGGCAACTGGTGAGCAGGATAGCAAAGTGGAAAATGCACTTTCCGATTATGCAATCGAAGGGGTGCAGTTTTCTTATTTGCGCGTGGGAAATGTAGAAACGCACAGTGTCAATAACGGAACAGATACAGAGATCAAACTGGTGTATGAGATCCCGGAAAAACTGGCATCCATTCTTGGCTTGTCAAAAGCAGATGTGGTGGATATGACTTCTGAAAAAGAGGCGCATCCATGCCATAACAAAGGGGTATATCATTATACCAGCCAGCAGATTTCAGATGCACTGGCAGACATTCTGAAAGCAGATAATGTAGCTGCAAAGAATGCGCTGGAAAGTTATCTGTATGATTATGGAACCATGGATTCTACCACAGACCAGACCGCGGCGGAAGGTGTGGTGAACATGCCAAAAACAGATAAGACAGGTACTACGACAGCGAAAGATCTGGAGCTTGGATTATATTTGTTTGTGGAGACAGAAACACCAGAAAATGTAGTAGAGACCGTCAATCCATGGTTCGTCCAGCTTCCATTTACGAATGAAAGCGCACAGACAAGCACCGATGGAGTGACCTATGGAACAGAAGGCAGCCATAATGAAGATGGCGTGACAAATTCTGGTTCTGCAGAGGGAACAAAGGCACATACATCCGGCGGTGAGCAGTGGTTATATGACATGACAGTCTACCCGAAGAATCAGACCGGAAATCCGACACTGGATAAAAGTGTAAGAAACGCTTACAGCAATACTGTTTCTGCAAAAGCGGATGTTGTATCAGGTACAGATAAAAATGGAACCGTACATAAAGGCAGTGACTATGTATCAAAAAATAATTCGGAATCACTGGTCGTTTATAACAAAGACACCAACGCAAAGAATACGGCAGATACTTCCGATGCAGCGTATGTAGCCAACAGAGGCGGTTATACGGCAGATGGTGTTACCGCCGGAAAAGGCGGAGCCGGTTACAGTGAGGATTTTTCGTACAGGGATACAACGACAGCATCAGAAGGAGATGTCCTGGATTATATCCTTGTATCAAAGCTCCCGCATATCAGTTCCAAAGCGACCTTCCTGAGCGAGTATACCTTTACAGATACTTTGGCAAAAGGGATTTCTTATAATAAGGATGTTAAGATCGCTTTTTATGACAAGGCGGAGGATGCGAATGCCAATAATACCCAAAATGCAGTGCTTTTGTGGAACCTTGCATCTGATGACTATTCACAGAAATATGTGGATGTATCAGTAGAGGATCCAAATACCGGAGCGGTGACAACAAACGGGGAAACCCGGCTGAAAGTGACCATGACAGAGGATGGCCTGGGTGTGATCAATGGTTCTGGTACCAATAATCCGGAAGGAAAAGAGAACCTGGATGGCCTGTCGGATTACTATATGGTTGTGTATTATACTGCAACTGTCCATTCCGATGACTCTGTGATCCTGGGTGATGAAGGCAACCAGAATAATGTTGACCTGATCTGGAGCAGAACATCCGATGGATATTACAATATGCTGGAGGACCGCAATTATGTCTATTTTTATGGACTGGATCTGACCAAGACATTCAGTGATAATAAGGGAAAATTTGAAAACGTACAGTTCAAACTGTACAACAGCACAGATGCTTATTATGTGGTTGCAGAAAAATCCGCAGAGGAAGATGGAGTCTATTATGTCACCGGAAAAACCACCGATGAGTCCAAAGCAACAAGTTTTGTCCCGAATGCTGACAGCGGAAAGCTGCTGGTGAAAGGAACAGAAGCAGATAAGTACCAGCTGACAGAAGTTGCGACCGATGACGGTTATAATCTTCTGAAAGACCAGATCGTGATCGATATCTCTGCAACTGACAGGGATGTGATCGCATCTGTTGCAGGTGTGACCGGAATGGATGCAGCTGCAGTCGAAAAGATCGTGAAAAATTATCATGGTGGCATTTATGATGAAAATGGAAATCTGGTCAGCAGTCAGCTGGATGAACTGACCGGAGACCTTGCAGGCGGACCAAACATGGAAAACGCAAATGGACGTACCATCGGAAAGACAGATCTGTACGTTGGCGCGATCAAAAAGGCATCTGCCACAGTAGACCAGATCGAAGCAAACATGACAACAGAAGATGGATCTGAGCATGCATCCGTCCTTCTGACAGTGAACAATACCAAAGGCTTCCTTCTCCCACAGACGGGTGGAAAAGGATTATATCTGGTAACGATCGTGGGTGCGATCACTGTTGCCGGTGGCTGTTATCTTGTGAGCCGCAAGAAAAAACTGGATATCGAAATTGATGAATAAACGGATCAAAGGAGCCGGGCAGGGAAAACTGCCCGGTTTTTATGCATGCCGGGAAAAGGATAGAAAAAGCAGTATGGGTAAGAAAAAACAAATGATCCTGGCGGTCTTACTGGTATGTATCGGTGTCACATGTATGTTGTATCCATGGTTCAGTAACTGGCTGTATTCCAATTCTATTGATTCCCAGGTTGAAGTATATGAAAAGCAGACAGAAAATACAGATCAGGCAGAATTAGAAGATATCCTGCAGAAAGCAAAGCTGTATAACCAGAAGCTGGCACAAAGCAGGGTGGCATTGACAGATCCCTTTGAGTTGGTGGATGCAGGCAGGGAAAATGATATTTCCTATGAGTCCACCCTGGATTTGGATGGTTCCGGACTGATGTGTTTTGTAGAGATCCCGAAAGTGGATGTTTACCTGCCTGTCTATCATGGCACATCCACGGAAGTCTTGAAGAAAGGTGCCGGGCATCTGGAAGGTTCTGCACTGCCGGTTGGCGGCATTGGGAACCGCCCGGTGATCTCAGCACATACCGGAGTCAATGCGTCAAAAATGTTCAGTGATTTGACGGAACTGGAAGAAGGGGATCTGTTCTTTATCCATGTGTTGGATGAAGTTCTGGCATATCGGGTTTGTGAGATTCAGGTGATCCTGCCGGAAGATACTAGCAGCCTTGTGGCTGATAATGGAAGAGATCTGGTATCTCTGCTTACCTGTACCCCGTATGGCGTTAATACGCACCGCCTGGTGGTGACCGGGGAACGGACGGAGTATTCTGATCCGGTTTTAGCAGAGGCACAGGAGGAATGCAAAGCTACCGGTGAGTCACAATGGATGCAGGCATACAAAAAGGCATTGATGATCAGTGCATTCAGTATCCTGGCAGTCAGTGGTTCGGTAAAGGGATACCACCTTGTCAGAAGAAAGAGAAAAAGCAGATGAAGAAAAGAACAAAGAAACACAGATATCAGGAAGGGAAAGTAATCGGGATTCTTGCGATGCTAGTCGGAGCTTTGATCATATGTTATCCGGATATCCGGGAACATCAGACGGAACAGGCAAATACAAAACTGATTGAGGAATTTGAGGAAAGGCTGCAGAAAAGCGTTACAAATCCCAAAGGTGAAGATACGGGATCCGGACAGGATGATCGGTCTGATACAGACGGTATCATAGCAGGGACAGAGGATCTGTTGATGCAGGGACAAGAGTATAACCGGAAACTGTATGAGGAAGGACAGAAAACATTTCAGGATGCCTGGTCAGTGGAGCAGGCACCAGACGGAATGAAAGAATTGAAAGACGGGATGTTCGGTTATATTGAGATCCCGGCCATGGACTGCCGGTTGCCTTTGTATGTTGGCGCTTCTTACAGCCATATGGATCAGGGAGCAGCGGTTCTTGGTGAGACATCCATCCCGATTGGTGGCATAAATACGAATAGTGTTATCGCAGGTCACCGTGGTTGGAAAAAAGGAAGATATTTTAAAGAGATTGAAAATCTGTCAGCAGGTGATCCGGTCTATCTTACCAATCCATGGGAGAAGTTGACGTATCGGGTGGAGTCTGTCGCTATCATTGCACCGACAGACAGTGAAAAGTTAAAGATCCAGGAAGGGAAAAATATGGTGACGCTTATCACCTGCCATCCATACCGTTCCCATGGAAAACAACGATATGTTGTATATTGCGTCAGGGATACAACAACTTCTGGTACAGAACAAATGGAAGCGGGTACAAAATGGCAGAATCAGAAACAGCAGATGGCAGACCAGCAGGCAGTGTCCTCTAAGGAGGATATCCGGATGGAAGATCTTACAAGGAGAATATGTGCAGTGTTGATTTTAGGATGTGCGCTTATTGCGTTTATCAGTAATCGGAAACTCAAGAAACGGGAAAGGAGTGAGAAAACAGGATGAAAAAGAAAGTATTACAGCGGATCGCAGTGATGATGACAGCTTTGGCAGCTGTATGTTTGTTGCTTGCTCCGGTTGATTCAAAAGCGGAAAAAACAGGGAAAGCATCCATGACCTGGAAGGTGGTGGAGCAGGATGATGGAACCGGGAATACCCTAATCGATGAGCCAAAGATCGCATCCAATTATACCGGACTGGTTGAAACTGAAAACGGGATCTTCTGGGTGGTAAATGGAACGATCAGCAAAAGCAAGACAGATATCGTAAAAGATACGATCGGAGTCACACCGGATGCCGGATGGCTATATATCATCAATGGGGCATTTGATTCTACACAGGATACCGTTGCCAAAAATGCAAATGGCTGGTGGAAGATCCGAAACGGTCTGGTTGATTTTAACTATATTGGACTGGCCAGTAATGCAAACGGCTGGTGGTATATCCAGGATGGCAAGGTGAATTTTGACTATAACGGTGCCGCACAGAATGAAAATGGTATCTGGTATGTAAAAGGCGGAGCCGTAGATTTCAACTTCAATGGTGCTGCTTATGGATATTATTTCACTGGCGGTAACGCACAGTAATCAGAAAGGAGGCATGGAGTCGGATGAAAAAAATGAATCGAATCTTAAATATCCTGCTCATCTGCGGATTAGGGATTCTGTTGTTTTTCGGCATCGGGTTGATCACAACAAGGGCAATGGCGGCGGAGCCGGAAACAAAACCATATTATACGGTTTCAGTGGCAGACGTGGATCATGGAACCGTTGCATTGGACGACGATGTCAGTCTGATCCCGGGAGGGCAGATTTGTATGCAGATCACAGCGGAGGAAGGGTACCGGTTAGCAATATTGGATGTGCGTGATGCATCCGATACATTACTGGATCTCACTGACCAGGATGGGAACAAGATCACACAAGCTGAATATCCAGATCAGGTATATTTCGAGATGCCGGAATCCAATGTGACGGTTATGGCACAGTTTGTTTCTGAGACTGTGAATGAAAACGACTCAGAGGAAAACACAGATGATGTATTGTCAATGATCGGGGCAGATATACCACTGGCGGTTTCCATGAATGGAGAGGAACGCATGATGGCAAGGGCGGCAGCCAGTGGAACGCTGAATAAAGCACAGAACCTGTTTGCGTGTTATCACAAAGATGGCAGTTTTGATTGTACCGAATCTCTGCTGACACTGAATAATCAATGGGTGTGGTGTATCGAACCGTCCATCAACATCGGTTCTGCAGGTGGAAATTATACCTTAGGGTATAACGGAAATGCGGCACAGTGGCTCAAAGATAAATATGGTTGGAGTTATTCAAAGACTAATAACTTAACGAAAGCAGTATACCTTGCAAAAAATTATTTTGGCAGTGACGGGTACTGTAATTATGTACTGGTACAGGATCTGATCTGGTCAGAAATCAAAGAATCTGAAAGTGCAAGAGATGCAGGACGTTATGTACTGACCGATGGTGCACATAAGACCACTCATAAATGTGGCCATCTTGACAACAAGGCAAAAGTCGATGCAGCAATCGCTGATATATGGTCAAAGTTTTTCAATTATAACAAACTTCCGTCTTTTAATGGATGGACGGTCTATGCTACAGCGGGTCAGTCTTACTGGTTGAAAGATACCAACAACGTGGTAGGTGATACCTCATTTATCAATCCGTCAAATGTAGAGGTGACCAGAGGATGGGATGGTTCCAACAACGGGATCTGGATCAAATCAGATGCTAATATGGCAGGAAAGTCCATTAATATCAATTATTACAAGAATGCGATCCCGAACAGCAGCGAACCGGTATTGATCTACATCAGAAGCGGATATCAGGCGGTCAGTGCGTGGAATAACGCGATCACACCGACCTATGGAAGCATCCGGGTGGTGTTTTCACGAACATCTTATTTGAAAGCACACTATAAGGCACGAACTGCAGTATATCCAAGTATGGAACTGGATATCAATAAAACAGATGCAGATACCGGCGAAGTGTTAGAAGGTGCGGTATTTGATATCTATCTTGACAATACCAAGGTATCCAGTGTCACCACAGATAAAAATGGAAAGGCAGCTTATCAGTGGAAAGGGGATGCGGTATGGTCTGATTATGTTGAGGCATCCAGGGATGTCCTGGATTATAAAAACTGGTCAGCAAAATATGCGGAAGCCAAAAAGGAAGTGACCGATGCATTACCGGCAAAGGCGGAAGCCTTAAAATCGAATACAAAGCATACCTGGAAGGTGGTCGAAGTCAAAGCACCGGATAAATACGAACTGAATGAAGAGGTCTGGGAACAGACTTTTGACCTTACGACCAAAGCGGTTGAGATTTCTTATACGGATGAGCCGTCCACCGGATATCTGAAACTGAATAAGGTATCTGCTGACAGTTCCTTAAATCCGGAAAATGGATACTACAGCCTTAAAGGTGCGGTATATGGCGTGTACGAAAGCAAAAAGGATGCATCTGAGGATAAGAACCGGGCAGCAACGCTGACAACGGATGAAACCGGAACTTCTAATACGGTAGAACTTGTCCGGGGAACTTATTATGTAAAAGAAATGAAAGCATCAAAAGGCTATAAATTGTGCGATGGCAGCCAGCAGGATGGGGCTGATGAACTTGGCATCCATACAGTGGAAGTCAAGGCAAAAGAGACCAATACTTTCACCTGTAAAGAAGAACCATGGAAAGGCTCCATTACCATTTATAAGAAATCAACAGATGGAGGAAGAAAACCTCTGCAGGGCGTAACCTTTAAAATGGTTGGAGAGACAGACGGTGATACTTATACAGCTATTACCGATACGGATGGAAAGATTGTATGGGATCAGTTGTTTGCACAGAAATATGTGATCACAGAAGTACAGACCGTAGATGGCATGTCCCTGTTGAAAGATAATCTGGAAGCAGATCTGCCAATGCAGATGACATTAGAGGAGATTGATGCGAATGGAGCAGATATCAGTCAGGCTGTTTATGAGGAAGCAACCGGGGAATACTGTTTCTATCATCTGACTTTTACGATCGACAACTCCGCAAATTTTGAAATGCCGATCACCGGCGGACATCCACAGCAGATGCTGCTTTTGTTTGCAATTTCCGGTGGAATGGTCGCTGCAGGACTGCTCTTATACAGAAAAAAGAGCAGAGCATAAAATCACGATACAAAAAGAAAGAATAAGAATACATAAGCGTCTGTGGTGTGAGCTGCAGGCGCTTGTTTTCACAGGAGGAAAAAACAATGTACCATAAAATATTTTTAGCAGTCATTTTAATGTTGTCCGCATTAAATGCTTTTGTATTCTGGTGCTGCATCCGGATGGGTGCCAGAGAAGATAAACGGATGGGGATCAAAGACCGGGATTGCAGGTTTGGATCTACCGGGGGAACACACTATGAGCAGAAGCGTATGTAATGATCCGAAAAGCTGTATTCCGGGAGCGGATTACCGAAAGAGTAAACCGGCATCCTGCACGTTTTGTTACTGGTGGATGGGACAAAAACAGGGCTGTGGGAATGAGGAATGTTTTTATCTGATCAGAAAGAAGCGGGAATATGCCAAGCCAGATAAAAAGCCAAGCTGTGCGGGCTGCCCGTATGGCAGGCATGCCCCTTGTATCGGATATTGCATGGACCGATTGTTAAAGGAGATGAGAGCAAACGATGAAGGAATTAATGAAAGTCAATTTCGGGGAAGATAAGATGACGGTCTCTGCCAGGGAACTTCATGAATGCTTGGGAATCAAAACAAGATTTACCACATGGATGGAGCGGATGCTGGAGTTTGGTTTTGTAGAAACAGACTACGAAAAGTGCTTCCCAAATTTGGGAAGCGGTTTTAACGGCGGGCAGAATCTGGTTGATTATCAGATCAGTGTGGATATGGCAAAGCAGATCTGTATGGTACAGAAAAATAAACTTGGTCGCTTGTACCGTCAGTATTTCCTTGATCTGGAAAAAGCATGGAACACACCGGAACAGGTTATGCGCCGGGCATTGCAGATGGCAAAAAAATCAGAGGAAGAATTGAAACAGAAGTGTAACATGCTTGGATCAGAGGTCATCAAACAGCAGGCGATGATAGAAGAGATGGCACCCAAGGTCAGCTATCTGGATGAGATCCTGCAGTGTCCGTCTTTGGTGCTGACTACACAGATTGCCAAAGACTACGGTTACAGTGCCCGGGCATTCAATCAACTACTCCATCATTATAATATCCAATACAAGGCAAATGACCAGTGGGTGTTATATGCAGCCTATCAGGGAAAAGGATATGTACATAGCACGACGTATTCCGTAAAAAGCGGAAATGAGATCATCCGCATCCGGATGCAGACGGAATGGACGCAGAAGGGCAGGAGATTTCTATATGATTTTTTGAAAAAGGAAGGGATTGTACCAATGATCGAAAGGGGGAACACAAATGCAGGAGGAAGTAAATGAGAAAGTGGTTGGACTGTGTATCAAGGCAACCCATATGAGCAGTGATGTGTTAAAAGCAGCCATGCGGAAATATCTGTATGAGCACAGGCAGAGTAAACAGATGAGCCGGATGAACCGCAAGGAGCAGTCTGTACCAACCGGGAAGCAGTCCTTAAAAGATCTGCTCAAGCAGGGTGCAGAGCTGAGCAATATTCCGGTCACAGAGAAAAATATCAAAGACTTTGACCGGGTAGCCAGAAAGTATGGGATTGATTACAGCTTAAAACGGGATAAGTCTAAGACACCGCCGGAATATCTGGTATTTTTTAAAGCCCGAGATGCCGAAGTAATGACCGCGGCATTTAAAGAATATGCTGGGGTCACATTGCGGAAGAAAAGCAAACCGTCTCTTGTACAGAAATTGCAGACCTACAGAAAGAGGGCTGCACAGAAGCACCGGGAAAGAACCAGACAGCGTCAGAAAGACCGGGGGCAGTCACGATGAGATCCGGTCAGGGAATAAGTATAACAAAAAGGATTCTGCCGGTGATTCCTTACGTCGTCCTGTTTTATGTGGCAGATAAACTGGCGTGGCTGTTTCACTATTGCAGGGGACCAAACCTGCTTGGCAGAATTCTTGTATTGCTGCAGAATTATAAACTGGCATTTTCCAATCTGCAGCCAAGCTGGCAGCTTATGGATCTGGAAGCCGGGGCAGTAACCGTATTGGTCATAAGACTGATCGTATTGTATCGCAGAAAGAATGCAAAAAAATTCCGACCAGGTACAGAATATGGTTCGGCAAGATGGGGAACACCAAAAGATATTGCACCCTACATGGATCGGAAATTTGAAAATAATATCATCCTTACCAAGACGGAGCGGCTGACCATGAACAGCCGCCCAAAGAATCCAAAGTACGCCAGAAATAAAAACGTGCTGGTGATTGGTGGTTCCGGTTCTGGAAAGACAAGGTTTTATGTAAAGCCGAATCTTATGCAGATGGGAAAGAAAGTCAGTTATGTTGTCACAGATCCGAAAGGCACTATCATAGAGGAATGCGGGAACATGCTGATCCGTCATGGATACAAGCTTAAAGTCATCAATACGATCAATTTTAAGAAGAGCATGCACTACAATCGTGCGACTTGTTCGCCGCTGAAAAGGCGGCGCACAGCGCTGTTTCAATCAGTTCTGTGAACTG
>NZ_CAKRAS010000038.1 GCF_934295145.1 uncultured Eubacterium sp.
AGAAGATGCCGGGAGCACAGTGGAATAAAGCGGTAAAGTTAAAATCGGATGAGGGAGCATATCCCGTCATCCGATTTTTCGCGTCCGGTTAAGTTTCATGACTTCTTGTGCGGTACTGGGAAGGGGAGCAACCTTTCTGCTTATGAAAGATCCGGCTGAAATACAGGGCGTTGTTGTATCCGACAATGCGTGCAATCTCATTGATGGAGTAAGTTGTATTTTCTAACAGTACCTGTGCGTTGGTCATCCGAAGTGAAGTAATGAACTGCACTGGTGTTTCACCGGTATACTTTTTGAAATTGCGGATGAACCAACTGACACTCATGCCAAGGGAAGAAGCATAGGCATCAATATTAATCTCATGGTTGTAATTCTGGTTAAAGTAAGAGGCAGCAGTATCCATCTGCCGATCCAGAAATTCGTTTTTCAGGGTATGCTCCTGGAGCATTGCCCGGTGGAAGATGATGAGCAGGTGGCATAATAACAGCGTCAGCATTTCCTGGTAATCTGCATCGCATTTCTGTAATTCTAAGATTATGTGCTTAAAGGCGCGCTCATACTCTAAGGATGTCCCGACCGGGAAGATCCGTTCTTTATCTGTAAATCCATTTTTCCGTAGGATATTTTTTGCTTCGCTGCCGGTAAAGTGTACCCAGTAAACTTCTGTTTTGTCTTTTCCATAAAACTCATACTTCTGCAGTTCCGCGGGACGGTAGAGTACGATGTTCCCAGCAGAGACGATGGTCTCGTTTTCTGGTTTGTCAAAATGAAAATGCACCAGTCCGGAAGCAATATAAATGATTTGGAAATCTTTTCGCCCTTTGGGGCGGTAAGTTGGCATTTTTGGATGGTTGGAGAGCCGGTAGGTGCCACAGCTTCCGACGATCAGGGGACGTGTCCGGTCTTTAAAATCCAGATGGGAATTGTTCAGGTAGCCGCTATTGATATACATGGGAAATCCCTCCTTTTTTCCATTGTATCATTTTGTGCATATTCTGTCTAATTCTGTTTATAGACATTTCTTGCAGGAATATTTAGAATGTAGTCAGTAAAAACAAGGAACGACAACATGTTTTTTCATAATAGGGAAAAACGAACGAAACAGCAGATGTACAAATTGATACATATGAGGAGGAGAAGGAAATGATTGTACCACGCTATTATGAAGATTTGGAAATCTTACATGACAACACCATGCCGGCAAGGGCTTATTATATCCCTGCATCCAAAAAGATGGATGATCTGATTGAACACAGGGAAACATCTGACCGTTTTCAGTTACTGGATAAAAACTGGAAGTTCCAGTATTTTGAAAGCATTTATGACGTAAAGGACTGCTTTTTTGAGACAGGATATGATACATCGGGATTTGAAGAGCTGAAGGTGTTACATGCCTGGCAGTTGTTCGGACATGATGTACCACAATATACCAATATCCGTTATCCATTTCCGTTTGATCCTCCATATGTCCCACAGGATATCCCATGCGGCGCCTATGTTGAGATTTTTACCTATCATACAGATGAACAGGCACCGATGGCATACTTGAATTTTGAAGGCGTGGACAGTTGTTTCTATGTCTGGCTCAATGGCAGATACTTAGGTTACAGTCAGGTATCCCACATGACATCTGAATTTGATGTGACGGATTTCCTGAAAGAAGGGGAAAATACTCTGGCAGTTCTGGTGCTGAAATGGTGTGACGGTTCTTATCTTGAAGATCAGGATAAATTCCGGATGAGCGGTATTTTTCGGGATGTGTATCTTTTGAAACGACCGGAGCATGTGGTATGGGATTACCATGTAACGACCGAACTTGGAGCAGACCATGCAGATGTAACGGTTGCTTTTGATTTTAACGCTCCGGTAGATACAGAGGTTGTGATCGAAAACCGGGAAGGTGCCCGTATCGCACAAGGGGAGATCAGTGAGGATGGAACACTTGACTTTGAGATCTGCCACCCGGTGCTCTGGAATACGGAAAATCCGTATCTGTATACACTGATCATCCGGACCAAAGCAGAGACCATTGTGGATCATATCGGTCTTCGCCAGATTGAAGTCAGGGATAAATGTGTTTACTTTAACGGACAGAAGATTAAGTTCCGCGGGGTAAACCGTCATGATTCCGATCCAATCACAGGATTTACCATCAGTGTGGAGCAGATTAGACAGGATTTGATGCTGATGAAACAGCATAATTTCAATGCAATCCGCTCCAGTCATTATCCGAACGCACCGTTCTTTTACCAGATGTGTGACAAATACGGATTCATGGTCATTGATGAAGCAGACATTGAAGCACATGGACCGGTCATGCTGTACCGGAAAGTGGATACCGACGAGAACCGGTTTGACCGCTGGAATGAACAGATCGCGGATGATCCGATGTGGGAAACTTCCATTGTAGATCGCGTGCAGTTGATGGTGCAGCGGGATAAGAACCGCCCGTCTATCGTGATGTGGTCGATGGGAAATGAAAGTGCGTATGGATGTAACTTTGAACAGGCACTTGCATGGACAAAAGTATTTGATCCGAGCCGCCTGACACAGTATGAGAGTGCCAGATACCGGAAAAGTGGGAAAACCTATGAATATGGGAACATTGACCTGTATAGCCGCATGTATCCTTCCCTGGATGAGATTCGGGAATACTTGCAGAAAGATTCCAGTAAACCGTTCCTGCTGGTAGAGTATTGCCACAGCATGGGAAACGGACCTGGGGATTTTGAGGATTACTTCCAGATAATCCAGAAATTTGACCGGATGTGCGGCGGCTTTGTCTGGGAGTGGTGCGATCACGCCGTTGCACATGGAAAAACAGAGAATGGAAAGACCATTTATTATTACGGCGGGGATCATGGGGAGCAGATCCATGATGGCAATTTCTGTATGGATGGTCTGGTATACCCGGATCGTACCCCGCATACCGGTCTGCTGGAATATAAAAATGTGTACCGCCCGGCAAGGGTAGTTTCCTACGACCAGAAAAGCCAGGAACTTGTTCTGCATAACTATCTGGATTTTGATGACTTAAAAGATTATGTAACGATCGGATATGAAGTGACACAGGACGGACTTACCGTGGATCGTGGCACGCTGGCACCATTTTCGGTAGCACCACACAGCGAGGGACGCACAAAACTTGCGGTCAGTGTTCCGGCAAAAGGAAAAGTATATTTGAAAATCAGCTACTATCTGAAAAAGCAGGTGCCTCTGCTGGCAACTGGATGGGAACTTGGATTTGACGACTTCCTCCTGTCAAACCAGGATGGCAGGAACCAACAGAAACTTGCATGGTTAGAAGAGGGCAGAAACGGACAGGATATCAGTGTACAGGAATGCGATACGGCAGTCACCCTGCAGGGAAGTGATTTCTGCTATGTGCTCAGTAAACGGAGCGGACTGTTTGAGCAGATCCGGTTTGCGGGTAAGGATTATCTGGATCATCCGATGCAGCTTAACATCTGGAGGGCTCCGACAGATAACGATATGTATATCAAGAAACTATGGAAGGATGCGCATTTTGACAGTGCATACAGCAGGGCATATCAGATGGAGATTACCCAGAATGAAAAGGGCGTTTCCATCAAAGCAAAAATCGGTGTGATTGCAGATAGCGTACAGAAGATTCTGGAGGGAACAATCCTCTGGGAGATCGACGGGACAGGAAAGATCCATGCAGACATGCTCATGGAGAAAGATCCGGAGTTTCCGGTACTGCCAAGGTTTGGCATACGCCTGTTTTTGGAGAAAGGCATGGAGGAAGTGGCATATTTTGGCATGGGACCGCAGGAGTCCTACCGGGATAAGCACCAGGGTTCCTATCATGGACTGTTCCGGGCAAAAGTAGCAGAACTTCATGAAGATTATATCCGCCCACAGGAGAACGGAAGCCATTTTGATTGTGATTACGTGCAGGCAGAAGGCGCAAGATACGGTCTGACTGCGGTTTCAGACGATACATTTTCCTTCCAGGCATCCGAATATACCCAGGAAGAGCTGGAACGCTGTGCCCATAATTATAAATTGGAAAAATCCGGCAGTACCGTACTGTGCATTGACTATGCACAAAATGGCATCGGTTCCAATAGCTGTGGACCGGAGGTATTAGAAAAATATCAGTTTAATAACGTATTATTCCGGTTCCGGTTTACACTGGTTCCGTTCATTAAGGGATAATAAAATTATGTTGGTGTACTAAGGTACATAGGAAGAGAGAGGACTTCATGGAAGAAAAAACGTATTTGAAATGGTACAACAAAATTGGCTATGGATCAGGCGATGTGGCAGGAAACGTGGTGTATGCGTTCCTGACATCTTTCGTCATGATCTATCTGACGGATACCATCGGTCTGATGCCGGGCATTGTCGGAACATTGATCGCGGCATCCAAGCTGTTTGACGGTGTGACAGACATTTTCTTTGGATCGATGATCGATAAGACACATTCCCGGCTTGGAAAGGCAAGGCCATGGATGCTCTATGGTTATATCGGATGTGCGATTACCCTGGTTGCGGTATTTGCAGTTCCGACCAGCTTTGGTGATACGGCAAAATATGCTTGGTTCTTCATCGCATATACCTTGCTTAACGGTGTGTTTTACACAGCAAACAACATCGCATACTCAGCCCTTACTTCCCTGGTAACAAAAAATGCCAAAGAGCGTGTGCAGATGGGGTCTTACCGTTTTATCTTTGCTTTTGCCACAAGCCTTGTAATCCAGTCTGTTACGGTTGGGTTTGTTGATAAATGTGGCGGCGGGGCTGCCGCATGGAGAACGGTTGCAATCATTTATGCAATCATCGGTTTTGTGGTAAACACGATCTCCTGTCTGTCCGTAAAGGAACTTCCAGAAGAGGAATTAAATGATGGTGCGGTAACAGACAAAGCAGACAAAGAGGAAAAATACGGGCTGGTGCAGGCATTTAAATTGCTGATCAAAAACAAATTTTACATGATGATTTGCGGCGTTTATATTTTACAGCAGTTATACAGTGCCATGATCGGAGCCGGTATCTATTATATGACATGGGTACTGAAGAATAAAAGCCTGTTTGGTGTATTTGCATGGGCGGTCAATATCCCGCTGATCATTGCACTGGTATTTACGCCGACACTGGTTGGTAAATGGAAAGGTATGTACAAATTAAACCTGCGCGGCTATATGCTGGCAGTAGCAGGCAGGGCACTGGTGATCGTTGCAGGTTACCTTGGAAGCGTACCGTTGATGTTACTGTTTACGGCGGTCGCTGCACTGGGACAGGGACCATGGCAGGGAGACATGAATGCGGTCATCGCATCCTGCTCGGAATATACTTATCTGACACAGGGAAAACGTGTGGATGGAACGATGTATTCCTGTACTTCCCTTGGTATCAAGATCGGTGGCGGAATCGGAACCGCACTGGTTGGATGGCTTTTGGAGATCAGCGGATATGTAGGTACGGCGGCAACACAGCCGGCATCCAGCTTACGGATGCTCTCCTTTATGTACCTGTGGCTCCCACTGGTATTTGAGGTCCTGATCATGCTTGTCCTTTCCAGAATGAATGTGGAAGAGACAGTGGAAAACATAAAAAGAGAAAAAGGCATCACATCTGACTGCGTGACGGATGAAGAATAACAGGCACGATGGATCGCGGATGGCAGGAGGCATTGTCTGAAAAAGAAAAAAAGGCAATGCTTTTTGCTTTCTGGATAGAACAGGCAGGGGTTATGCATGGTAGACATGCAGGAAAAATGCGGCATAGAATGAAAGCAGTTGTTCAAAATAAGATGTCATCTGTTTACGCATGTGTTCCGACCTCCTTTCCTTACAAGTCTATTCTAGGATGAAACCAGACATCCTGCGTGCCAGATCAGCACAAACAGTGGACAAATGTTGCAGATACAAAACGGAAGGGAGGAAAGACACCGATGCATTTAACCTATAAAAATACGAAAGATGAGATACTGGCAGTGATGCGCCAGGCAAAACATGAGCCGCCACACCTGCATCATGCCCTGGAGCTGGTGTGGGTAAAAAGCGGGAGCTTAGAGCTTGGTATGGGCGAGGAACTGTACCACATGCAAGCCGGGGATGTCGGGATACTTTTCCCAGATCTGATCCACCATTACCAGGTATTTTCTGCCGGACAGAACATGGCAGTCTTTGTAAATGCACCGCCCTTTATCGTGGGTGCTTATGAGGAAACGTTAAATCGGAAGGCTCCAAAAATCCCGGTGCTAAAAGCATCGGTCATCCCGGAAGATGTGTACCGGTCTTTTGATGCACTTTTAACAACAAAAGAGATCACCATTGCCCAGGCGTATCTTCAGATCATTCTTGCCAGGTGCATAAAGGAACTGACACTGACAGAAAAGAGCAGTGTGGAAAGTGAGGACCTTATTTACCGGACGGTCGCTTATGTATCTGCACATTTTAATCACGCCGTTTCCCTAGAGGAGATGGCAAAGGCACTGGGTGTGAGCAAATATGTGTTATCCAGGATTTTTTCCAAAACCTTTCACCGGAATTTCAACCAGTACCTGAATGACGCAAGGCTTGGGTTTGCCTGCCAGCGGCTGGAAACCACTAATGATACGATCACAGAGATCTGTCTGGACAGCGGTTTTGAGAGCCAGCGTACCTTTAATAGGGCGTTCAAGGAACGTTTCAAAATGTCACCGAGCCAATACCGTATCCTGCAGCAAAGGCAGCAGGAAGAAAAGGAGGAACAATATGGAGTATTTGACAATGACGATCAGGGAACAGAAAAACATTGCACTGATCGCACATGATGGGAAAAAGCAGGAGATGTTACAGTGGTGCATCGCAAACCGAGAGATCCTTAAAAAACATCACTTGTGTGGGACCGGGACAACTGCCCGGATGATCACAGAGCAGGCGGGCTTATCCGTCAAAGGGTATAACAGTGGTCCGCTTGGCGGGGACCAGCAGGTGGGCGCAAAGATCGTGGAAGGACAGATCGATATGGTAATCTTCTTTTCTGATCCGCTGACGGCGCAGCCACATGATCCGGATGTCAAGGCACTGCTCCGGATCGCCCAGGTTTACGATATCCCGATTGCCAACAACAAGGCAACGGCAGATTTTCTGATGCATTCCACCTTCATGGATACCTGCTATGAGCATCAGGTGGAAAATTTCAAACAGGCGGTGGAGCATCGTGCAGCAACATTATAAGCAGCATTTTAATAAGAAGAAACACGACCGGATGCATCTGGCAGCGATCCGGATCTGGAGAGAACTATGAGCGGATTACAGGTCAATATGACCAAAGGCTCCATCCTAAAGTCTCTGCTTATCTTTTCGCTACCAATCCTGATGTCGAACCTGTTTCAGCAGTTATATAATACGATGGATATCCTGATCGTAGGAAATTACCTTGGCGATTTATCCCTTGCGGCCATTGGGGCATCTTCATCGATTTATGAACTGCTGATCGGGTTCTGCTTTGGGGTTGGCAGTGGTCTTAGTATTGTAGTGTCCCGGTATTATGGATATGGGGACAGTGAGTTGATAAAAAAAGCAGTGGCAGGGGCGATTGTGATTGCCGGATGCCTGACGGCTGCAATGATGCTCTTTTCCATGGTGGGACTCTACCCAATGATGCGGCTGTTAAAAACACCGGAGGAGATTTTGGCAGAATCCTATTCCTATATCTCGGTTCTGACCATTTTCATCGGCGTCATGTTTGCCTATAACCTGTGTGCCGGATTGCTGCGTGCGATCGGTAACAGTCTGATGCCGTTACTGTTTTTGATCTTTTCCTCCATCGGAAATGTGCTCTTGGATCTGTTGTTTATCACACAGTTTGACATGGGCATCCGGGGAGCTGCTATTGCTACGGTAGTGGCACAGGGGATCTCCGTCCTGTTATGCATCTTTTATATCCTGCGCCATGCGGCAGTTTTGGTGCCGGAGCAAAGGCACTTTGCGGCAGGGAAACATCTGTACGGGGAACTGCTCTCCCAGGGCGTATCCATGGGGATTATGAATGCAGTGGTCTGCTCCGGGACGGTGATCCTGCAGCGCGCGATCAATCATCTCGGTGCGGTTTATATCGCATGTCAGGCAACGGCAAGAAAGTTAAATTCCTTTATGATGTTACCAAACACCACCATGGGTGCGGCAATCGCAACCTTCATTTCCCAGAATGCCGGTGCAGGAAATAAGGAGCGCATCAAAAAAGGGATGCTCATCGCCTGCCGGATGAGTATCTGTTGGGGCATCATCGCAACGGTGGTGCTTGCTTTGTTTGCAAAGGATCTGGTGGCATTGTTTGGCTCCAAACAGGCTGAGATCTTAGAGAATGCTGCCCTGTATCTGCGGGTGGCATCTCCGTTTTATGCGGTGCTTGGAATCCTTTATAATATGCGGAATGGTTTACAGGCCATGGGCGAAAAGAGAAAGCCATTGACTTCGAGCTTCATGGAGCTTGCGGGAAAAATCTTGTTTTCTGCTTGTATCATACCAGTCCTTGGTTACTGGGGCGTGATCATCTGTGAACCCCTGATCTGGTGCTGCATGACGGCACAGCTTGTATACTGTTATGTCCATGTGATGCGTGACAACCTGCAAAACGTGGGTATTGAAACTTAAAAAATATTTTGTACATAAGATTTTGACAGAGAGGAAAAAGTTGAACATGAAAAGAACATGCTATGCGTTTATGGCAGCGGCAGTTCTGACGGTCACATTTGTTGGCGGCTGTGGAAAGCAGGATGCCGCAACGACAACACAGGGGACACAAGCAAAGAAAATCGGGGCACTGACGCTCCGGAGATAGTATTGTCAGCTTAGTTATTAAGGGTTGGGCGGCTGACAAAACCTGCGGAAGGATTTTGGACGGAACATTCTACATATGATAGAGAGGACAAGTCTTCAAAAAAAGAGTATCCTGGAATGCATAGCATCATCCAAAAAGGCAGGCAACCGGTCTTTGGCTTCTTTGATAAAACTTTCATTAAATCCCCAGAGGTTCATGGAAACAGTAGTGTCCCCGTCGATCTCCTGCCAGGTAGCTCCTTTATCTTCCGTAAAGTGGATGCCGTTTTCATACGTTTCAATCTGTGTATGCTCCACGACACTGACCAGGTTGGCATCAGCATCGGTGGTGCAGACACCTCTTGCAACGGAGCCGTTTTCCGTAACGGTATTTTTTAACTGATAGCCGACCATGCAGTAGAGGTATTTATCATCATCTGAATGTGTGGACAGGTAATCGTAAATGATCTGAAAACAGGTGGTGCCATAGTAATCATCCGCATTAATCACTGCAAACGGGGCATCAATAAGATCTCTGGCTGTAAGAATCGCATGGCAGGTGCCCCATGGTTTTTCCCGTCCCTCCGGTACGGTATATCCTTCCGGAAGGTCCTCTAAATCCTGGTAGGCATAGGAAACATCCATATAGTTTGCGATACGTGCTCCTACGACATATTTTCAGAATGAACCATTGGAATATGATACAGCAATTCGAGTGATAGAGACAGTGATTGATTCTGGAGTGTTCTAACTGGAAGAAGTATATATACAATCTGAAATCTATCGTTGACATATCTCTTATTTAGTAGACAGGTGAAATATTTAAAATTTAGTGCGGATAATACCTACATTTCGATTTGAAGTGTAGGTATTTTTTAAATTATAACCATTTTATTTATTTTAAGGAAATACTTGACAGGTATCTGTATTGCAAATACAGTAGAATCGTACCTAGAAAAAATGGTTGTCTTTTGATTGTTGCAGAAAATAAAGGAACTTGAGAATATATGAAGATATTTATAGATGCCGATGCCTGCCCGGTTGTAGGAATCGTTGAGAAAATAGCTGAAAAATATGATGTGCCGGTTACTTTGCTTTGTGATACGAACCATGTGCTTTCATCTGAATATAGCGAAGTGATCGTGGTTGGCGCGGGAGCAGATGCAGTAGACTATAAACTGATCAGTCTGTGCCATAGAGGGGATATTGTAGTATCACAGGATTATGGTGTAGCAGCAATGGCTCTTGGAAAAGGCGCATATGCGATCCATCAATCCGGGAAGTGGTATACGGATGAAAATATTGATCAGATGCTGATGGAACGGCATATAAATAAAAAAGCCAGACGAAGCTCCAGCAAAAATCACATCAAAGGTCCGAAAAAGCGGACAGGTGAGGATGATGAAAATTTTGCACAGGCATTTGAAAAAATGGTACGGATGGCACAGAAAGAAGAAGGATAGATGAAAAATTTCCAATCATGTGAGTGGTGAAACATTATGTATTGATTTATCCAACAAATAATAAAAATGAAATAAAATAAGGGCAGACAAAACGGTACGTTCCAGGCGAGGAATGTACCGTTTTGTTTATCAATGATAAGCAGAATACAGAGAGGAACAAGATTCTGTTTAGAAAAATCTGATTATTATGGCATATTTATCGAGTTGTAATTTATGAAACATTATGAAACATCGTCAATGTTTTGCGGAAAGAACAGCATTGCAGAGGCAGTAAAAATTCCATTTTCATATTCAAATAAAATAGTTCCGTTATATTTTTCTACTGCCTGAGTAACATTATACAGTCCCCATCCATGAAAAGATGATTTGCGTGTTTTTCGTGGAAGTCCATCATCGGTGAATTTGATTTCTTTGGATGGATTGGAAATTTCAATCAACACAAATTTCTTAATGCTCTGGATACGGATTTTTAATGGAGCAGTCTGTTCCGGGAGTTTACCGACAGCTTCAATGGCATTATCCAGTAAGTTTGCCAGTATCGTACAAAGGTCGGCCGCTTCGATACCGGTTTTATCCGGAAAATCGGTTTGAATCTCATAGTGGATGTTTCGATTTTCCATGAGCTGTATTTTATTGTTTAATACGGCATCTACTACATCATCGCCGGTCCAGTGGGTTTTCTTTAAAATCTGGACGGGTTTCTGAATGGCGGCGATATACGTTTTCGCTTCCGGTATATTTTCATCGTCCAGCAAACGATCCAGAGCAATCAGGTGGTTGTTCAGATCATGATATAATCTTGCATTCTGGCTGTATATTTCGTTTAGGTTCTGATATTTTTCTTCCAAAAGATGCTTACTCAACGCTTCCTTTTCCAGTAAATGCTGTCTGTTTCGCAGGTCAATTTCAAAGAGCAGAACGGTAAACAGCAGCAGTAAAAAGGCGATGAGGATCACCCAGAACTTTGGAGCCTCAAAATAGTTGCTGAATGTTTTACGCATCAGGTAGATCATAACAAAACATCCAACAACAGTAGCGATAAGCAGTTTCCAGACTTTCTTTTTTCCATCACTCATGCGGCGGATGATTGTAGCTGTAATCAGGACAAGTGCAAGTTCACATCCTTTTGTAATCAGAGAAAACGCAATCGTTGTCCGGTCAGGATAGGAATGAAGAACCGAAAGGAACCTTGCTCCGTGACGTGAAAAGTTCAACATCATTGTGATATAAAAAAGTTCAATACATCCCGCCATCAGCACATAAAAGGCGGATAGAAAAATTAAAACAAAAAACTTCTTGCGAACTAAAATGCATCCGCCGATAAAAAGAATCAGGATATACAGCAAAACGGAAAGCATCGTATAGAGCAGATAGTCATTGATCTGTATATAAAATGGTGCCGCAATGCAGGAAATAATGACCGCATATCGGTATTTGAACGTAGGATAAACCGCATGCAGCAATATAAAAAATATAAACACTTTCAGTATGACAAAGCCATAATTGGATATCATGAAGAATGTTGTCATAAAGAATTCCTCCATAATTTTTGCAGCAGTAATTTGAGTTCCTTGATACGTGCAAGACTGGCAGGAAGAAATTCACCGTTATCCAATTCAATCGTCGTGTCCTGAATGGAGACGATATGGATCAGATTTACGATGATGCCTCTGTCAGCAAAAACAAAATCAGAACTGTTCAGTCCTTCCATCACCGGATTTAAACTTTTGCGTTCTTTTACTTCGGTCTGGTTTGTTAAATGAAAAACACTGTTTTTTCCTTCGCGGGATATGTACAAGATGTCTTTCAGTAATAATTTTCGATACATGCGTGTATTGGAGAGCAGATAATACTGGTCGGCCTGCATATGAAGAATCCGAAAGGCATCTTTGATGGCTGTCGGCAGCTTTTCTGGGATCATTTCTTTGTCAATGTAGCGGAACGCGGACAGTTCAAAGGCATCCAGTGCGTATTTCGTATAAGCGGTAATGAAAATGATCAGCGCGCCGGGCAGATGCGTCCGGATCGTTGCGGCTAATTCCATACCGTTCATATGTGGCATTTCAATGTCTGTCAAAATTAGGTCAAAAAAGTGACCTTCTTTGATGTCATAACTCAGGTTTTCACTGTTGCTGTATAACGTGATATCTGCAACTTCCTGATTTGATTGTAATATAGTAGTTACTGCCTGATTCAGATGCTGAAGTGTTACATCTGAATCGTCGCAGATTGCGATTTGAATCAATGATAAAACCTCCCAAAACAATAAATTCAAGTCAATCCTGTGTAAGACTTGGTACATGATTCCATTCCGTATAAGCCAGTGTGATTTCATTGGAATCATTGTGTAATTACTTATTAAGGATAACGGAAAAAGATGTTGATGACAACCCCGGCTTTAGGGATTGATTCATCTGTAACAATTATATCAATAAGTATTGATGTGTGTACGTTTTGTCCGTGAATCAACGTTTTTTGTCCATAAATTATGAGATAGGAATGTTACAGAGTTTTTTGTGTATATAAAAAGATTAATTGATGGACAGATTTTGCGAATTGGTGGACAAAATCACACAGAGGTAAAAATATATGCCATAATGCAAACATAGAAAGATACTATGAAGTAGATGAAAAACATAGAAATGGGGGAAATTTATATGAAGAAGACAATGGCACTTATGGGAATCCTTGGAATGACATTTTTTATGCTGGCAGGGTGTGGACAGAATAAAACGGCGGACAATGAAACACCGATTGAAAATGGCGTTGGAGTTGCTTCAGCAATCAATATTGAGGATGCATATAATTACAATGATCTGCTGACAACAGATACAGGAGAAATCTATGCACTGACCGATGGAACTTCTGAAGATGGAACAGATTCGGTATTGGTATGGAAAAGTTCTGATCGGGGAGAAAACTGGGAGAAAGTAATTTCGTTGCCAGATACGTTTTCTGAAGATAGTTATATTTTAACAGGTGTGTTACAGGAAGGAAAAGATTGTCTGAATGCATTTGTTGTTGTATCAGATTCCGATGGAAGTCGGCTGCTTCGAGTTGCGGAGAAGGACAATGAAGAACTGAAGGTTGGAGATGTGTTTGAAAAATTAGGTGGAAGTGCATGGGATATCAGCGTCGTCAACGACAATGTGTTATCAATCGCAGGACCGGAACAGTGTGTTTTGTATGATATTGCGCAGCAGAAAGAAGTAAAAAGCCTTTCCTATGACTATTGCTCCGCTGGTTTCCTGTCAATGAAAGATCAGTTTGTTGTGTATTGTGACGATATTAAATATTGCCTGAATGCTGAGACACTTGAGGAACAGGAGCCGGAAGAAGGGCTGAAGAAATTTGTGGAAGATATGTGGGAAGCAAATCATCGTGAGGTATTTGCACCGATGAAAGCGTGGAATGATACCGTTGTGTGCGCTACACCAAGGGCAATTTACGAATACCGGGATGGAAAAACAGTAACAGCGTTGTCAATTCCAGATACCATTCATGGAAAAACCAGTTTCAACGGGGTGCTGCCAGTTTGTAAAGGTAGTCAGAACAATTATTATTTAAGTGTAAATTCTACTGATGAGATATCGTTGTGGCGGATTGAGCCGGATACAGATAAGTAGACTGTAAAATAACAAATAGAAGATCATTCCAATTAGGAGTGATCTTCTGATTTGTTACCAGCTTTTTGTGGAAAGAACAGCATTGCAGACGCTGCAAAAATACCATCTTTATAATTAAACTGTAAAGCACCGTCATATTTTTCAACAGCCTGGGCGACATTATGTAATCCCCAACCATGGAACGCAGATTTATTTGCCCGTTTAGGCATACCGTCATTTGTAAATTCAACTTTAGGAGACGGATTTCTTATTTCTATGATGACAAATTTTTTGATGCTTTGAATCCGGATTTCTACTGGTGTGGTTTGTTCCGGTAATTGTGTCGTTGCCTTTATCGCGTTATCCAGTAAGTTCGCCAGTATTGTACAGATATCGGCATCTTCAATGCCCGTATTGTATGGAAATTCTGCCTGAATATCATAGCGGATTCCCTGATTTCCCATAATCTGTATTTTATCATTTAACACAGCGTCTACGACATCATTATCAGTCCAGCTTGTTTTCTTTAATAATTGGATCGGTTTCTGTATGTTCTCAATGTACTCTTTTGCATCTGAAACACGATTTTCTTCAAGCAGATGATACAGTGTGTACAGATGATTTCTGATATCGTGGTACAACATTGCATTTTGGTTAAACATTGCCGTGATGTTTTGATATTTTTCTTCTAATAAATGATTGCTTAAAGCCTCTTTTTCCTGCAAATGCCGTCTGCTTCGTAAGTCAATTTCAAAAAGCAGGATGAAAAAAAGCAGTAATAAGAAAGCAGCGAAAACCATCCAGAGCTTTGAAATTGTGGTTGTGTAGTTTTGAAATGTATTATGAACCATATACAAAATACTGATATATCCTAATACCGTAACAATCGCCAGTTTCCAGACGTAAAATTTTTCTTTTGCAATACGCCGGATGACTGCACATACAAGAAGGACAGCAATTATCTGTCCGCATTTGGTTGTGAGCGAGAAAACAAAACGCGGCCATCCATAATCTAATATGAGTGTAAGATAATCCGCTCCGTAAGATGAAAAATGCATGATCAGTGACACATAACAAAATTCATAGCACCCCATCATCAATACATAAAATGCACTTATGGAAAGCAGCATAAAATAATCCTTCCGGATCAAAATACAGCCGCCAATAAAGGTAGACAGGACGAATAGTATAACTGAGTATGCCGAGAATAATGATATCTGGTTGATCAGAGCAGTAAAAGAGGAAAATATTACCGTAATAATAAGTACATATTTATAGTTAATATTGGAATAAATGGCATTCAATATTACAAAAAATAAAAATAATTCAAGTAGTGAAAAACTATAATCACAAATCATAAATAAAGCTGTCATAGCGAATCCCTCCACAAGTTCTGAAGCTGAAATTTCAACTCTTTCATACGTGGAATACTGGCAAGGATAAAATGCCCATTATCTAATTCAATGGTTGTATTTTGAATAGATACAATGTGAGCCAGGTTTACAACCGTACCTCTGTCGATAAAAACAAAATCAGAACTGTTTAATTTTTCCATGATCGGGACTAGACTCTTACGTTGCTTTAAAATATCCTGATTTGCTAAATAAAAAATACTGTTTTTTCCTTCACGCTGTATGTATAAAATATCTTTCAGCAATATTTTCCGATGCATTCGGTTATAGGAAAGAAGATAATATTGATCTTCCTGTAAATGAATCATTTTGAGTGCATCCATAACTGCAACCGGCAGCTTCTTTGGAATGGTTTCTTTATCAATATATCGAAATATGGATAGTTCAAATGCGTCCAGTGCATATTTGGAATGAGCTGTAATAAAAATGATCAATGCATTTGGCAGGTATTTTCTAATATTTGCTGCCAGTTCCATCCCATCAATATGTGGCATTTGAATATCCGTTAGAATGAGATCAAAAAATTTCCCTTCGCTAATGTCATAATTTAAAAATTTACTTTCCTTATAAAGATTAATTTCTGCAAGTTCATGATTTGATTTTAATATATTCGTTACTTCTTGATTCAGATTTTGTAAAGATACTTCTGAATCATCACAAATTGCAATTTGAATCAATGTGTAAAACCTCCATAAAAATAAAACTATCTAAATAATAACTCAAATAGCAGATAATGACAATGATTTACATTTTAACATGTAAAATAAAAAAGCAGTTTATGATGTCCGTGAATAAGGTGGTTTCGGTCCGCGAATCCAATCTTGTATAAAGGGTTTACGGACCGAGAGTATGGGATTGACGGACATATACACACAGGGAGAAAAAAATATGTCATAGTATAGTCAATAAAACGATAGAAAATGGAGAAAAGATTATGTTGGGGTACATGATAAAACGTGCGATTTGCAACAGGTGGATGATAGTGGCATGCGCTGTTTCGATAGCAATTATTTATTATGAAATATTATTTGGCTGGGTGCCGATTCAGGGCATGATAAAAGAACCATGGTATTATAACGGACTGGCAGAGATGATTGGGCTGTTTTCCTTATGTTCCTATTATATATTTGCGGGCATGTTTCCCGGAGTGCCATATGGAAGCTCCTTATTGGAAGAACGTAGCAGTGGGTATCTTAACTATATAAAAAACAGAATATCCATGAAGAAATATATGGGATATAAGATCATTGCGGTAGGGATTTCCGGTGCGGTATCAACGCTGATTCCATATCTTTCCGTAGCGGTGCCATTCAGTTTGTTTACACGAAATTCCTTAGCAAAATTTTCAGAAGATTTTCCTGATCTTATATGGAATAGAGTTGTGACAATGTGGGGGGAGCCGACAGTTTATATTTTACGTGGAGTGCTTATGGTTTTGTTTGGAATCTTATGGGCTGAATTAGCATTTTTACTTTCCATGATCATAAGAAACAGATATATCATTTATATTTTACCATTTGTAATCTATCAGGTTCTGTGGATTATATTACCACATGCAGTAAGTCCGATTTTTATGATTGGCTATGATTATGGCTATAATGATCCGCTGATGCTGCCATTTCTTTTATTTGGAATTTATATTTCAGGTATAATTTTGGGAATCTGGCTCTTATTTATGAGACAGAAAAGACATGAGAAAATTTAAATAAAAATACCGGGGAAAGGAAGCAGGATTAAAATTATGAAAAGAAAAGTTATTACAGTTTTAGCGTTATCTCTGATGGTTGGGGCAATTACAGCTTGTGGAAAGCCTGAGATTGATGATGTTTCGGCACAGGCTGAATCATTAAACAAGGTAACGGGACAGCAGCTAAAAGAGGAACAGGGGCGGTCAATTGAATGTACGTTTGAAATTCCGGATAAAAGTGAAGATTCAAGTGATATACATATAGCAGCAACTGTTACGATTCCGGAATCTGAGATCGTACAGGGAGATTATGAGCAGACACTGATTTCAGCAGAGCAGATAGAAAACGTATTACTTGATGGTCAAAAGATGGAAGCAACAGGAGGTCAATATTCACAGGAAGAATGGGAAATCGCATCAGATCCGGGAAGTGATAAAGCATTTAAGATACATTATATGATCGATCATGCAATAAACAAATCATTTTATGATAATACAACCATTCAGATTGTTGCAGATACTGATTATACAAATGACAATTATCCGACACAGGAAATGAGAGAGCAGTTAGATATTTTATCTGAAAATGCGAAAAATGTATCTGAACAGCTTGAGATAACATCGAAAGTTTTAGGAACAACGATAGGGGAAGAAAATGGATATTATATGGCAGATGTAAAAATCGTTCCATGCATTGAAGATGTTCCGTTGGTTGAGCGTAACTATGGATTTATAGAAGACAGCTATTATATTTCAAATGCAGGTGTTAGCAGTATGCAACTCAATGGATCTTATTCTAAAAAGAACGAGAAGAAAGTGTCGGTTATGTCTGTCGATGATATGTTAAAAATTGTAAAAGAAAAAACGGAAGATGGAGATATTCCGGGATGGAAAAATGTTACCTATACCAATATCACATTAGCGTATTACCTGAATTCTGAAACAAATAATTTTTATCCTGTCTGGTATATATATTCGGATACGTCAAACGTATATATATGCATCAATGCACAGACAGGTGAAGTGATATTCTAGTAATTTGTATTACATATACCGACTATGTATTAAAAAATATGGGAGAAAAGAATTTATGTTAGGTCATATGATAAAACGTGCAATTTGTAATAAGTGGATGGTATTAGCATGTGCTATTTCGATTGCAATTTTTTATTATGAAATGATATTTGGCTGGGTGTCGATTTACTCAATTATAACAGAACCAGCTATTTATAATGGGTTAGCACAATTATGTTGGTTGTTTGCTTGTTGTTCCTACGTTATATTTGCCGGAATGTTTCCGGGACTTGCATATGGAAGCTCTTTGTTGGAAGAACGCAATAGTGGATATCTTAATTATGTAAAAACAAGAATATCATTAAACAAATATATGGGATATAAGGTGATTGCAGTAGGTGTTTCCGGTGCAGTATCAACGCTCATTCCGTTTCTCTCAGTCGCTGTTCCATTGGCAGTCGCAACAAGAAATTCTTCTGTAAAATTTTCAAAAGATTTTTCTGAACTGATATGGAACAGGATTGTAATCATGTGGGGAGAACTGGCAGTTTACGTTTTGCATGGTTTACTTATGGTTCTTTTTGGAATTTTATGGGCAGAATTAACATTTTTGCTTTCAATGATTGTAAGAAATAAATATATTGTCTACATTTTGCCATTTGTAATCTATCAGGTGTTATGGATTATATTACCTCATGCGGTGAATCCAGTTTTTATGATCCGCTATGATGCGGATTATAACGATCCCCTGAGCCAACCATATCTTTTGTTTGCAATCTATATTGCAGGTGTGGTACTTGCAACTTGGCTTTTATACAGGAGGCAGAAAAAACATGAGAAAATTTAAACCGATGTTCTTACTGTTCTGGTATCAGTTACAGACGGTAATTTATCGAAAACGATGCATTGCAGGATATTTGCTTGGAATTGTATCCATAGCTGTCACTTCTGTGAATTATTATCAGTTCTTAGGAAAACATACAGGAAATGTGTGGGAAGCGTTTATTCAACATTTTGGCACACTGGGAAATATATCATTGATCGTATTTGGATTTATTATTGTGATATCAGATGCTCCATTTATCTGTTCAGATTCGTTCTTGAAAATTCACCGCACAGGAAGAAAAAATTGGTATGGTGCAATGTGGTTGTACATCATTGTACAAGGCTTCTTATACTATTTTATTTTGGCAATCGTAAGTGCAGTGATTTTGATGAGAAAAACGTATATGAATAATATTTGGGGACGAGCTGTACAGGGCTATGCGGGGGCAAGTTCATTTCGAAATAATTTGTCCATTCCATCGCCGTTGTTATTAAGTGAGTACAGTCCATGGTCAGCGATGTTACATACATTTTTGCTGATTGTTTTATATAGTATATTTTTAGCTGGAATACTATTTGCTTTGAATATGTATTCAAATACAGCATTTGGCACGATTGCAGTGGGATGTATTCATATACTTACGATGCTTATTAGTTCTTTGACGGTATTTGAATTTTTAAGACCATGGCTACACTTGGAAAATGCCACTCTGACAAATCATTTCGGTGAAAACGGACTTACGTTGGTGCATTCCTATATTTATTTTTTAATCAGTATTTTTATTGTTTATTTGCTGGGTAGATTTGTTGCAGTTCATACGGATTTCAGAATGATAGGAAGCAGTGAAAATAATGAATAAAAAATTTTTATTATCGATTGTGATTACGATTGGATTAACGTTTTTTTTGAAAATTACGGCATTGGATTTTACAGATTTATTGTCCGGACCTGGATGGACACCAGAGATGGATGGATTTTATGGGATGGATATTGTTCAATGGCTGCTGCTTTTTATGCCTGTTTATGCTTTGGAATTATGGCATGGTGAAGATCTGCTAAATCGTGCATATTTATATGTACACCGTTATCAGAACGTACAAAGCTGGTGGCTGCATTTGTATGGAACACTTGTTTTGGAAACTGTGATTTTATATCTGTGTATGAGTGGATGTGTATGTATTATCATGGGTAGCCACCTAACAAAGCAGATAGCAGTATCTCTGTTTCTGGTGATGTTGCATGCAATATTTTTACTGGCTTTTTCTATCTGGATCAGACTGATAAGTGGAAATATGATTATCGTAAGTATTCTGGTTGTGGTTTTAGAAACAGTCGCAAAATTTATGGTTGTTATGAATCATATAACACCGGCGCATAGTCTGTTTTCCTGGGGAATGTATAATTATTCCAGACAAAATTATGGTTCAGACGGTTTTTCAATAATAGTCGCAATGATCATTCAATTACTTGTGATCGGAAGTCTGCTTATATTAGTATCCGGGAAAGGAAAAGTATTGTTATTAAGGAGGATCAGTGATGGAAAAGTTCATTGAGGTAAAACATGTAAGTAAAGCCTTTAAAGGTGAAAATGTTTTAGAGGATATTAATCTTGAATTATATGATGATCATATTTATGGATTTGTAGGACGGAATGGCTCCGGAAAGTCAGTTTTGTTCAAACTGATCTGTGGTTATATGTATCCAAATCTTGGGGAGATCATCGTTCGTGGGAAAAAAATCGGAAAAGATGTAGACTTTCCGGAAAATTTAGGTGCATTGATTGAAAATCCGGGATTTTTATGGCATGAGAGTGGATTGTCAAATTTAGTATATCTGGCAAAAATTGCCGGAAAAATATCAAAAGAGGATGTAAAAGATGCGATAAAACGCGTTGGGTTAGATCCGAATTCTAAGAAACATGTAGGAAAATATTCTCTTGGAATGAAACAGCGTTTGGGGATTGCACAGGCAATCATGGAAGATCCGGACATACTGATTTTAGATGAACCAATGAATGGGTTGGATGAAGGCGGCATAGAAGATATGCGAAAGCTGATTCTGGAATTTAGAAAACCTGGAAAGATTGTATTGATCGCGAGCCATAATAAGGAAGATATTCAGGTATTATGCGATGAAGTATTTGAAATGAAAAATGGAGAGCTCTGTAATAAGGGAACAGCATAAATTGGGGAACTATAGATGGGTGAGCAAATCCTATGTATACCATTGGGATTAAGAAAAACGATTGATTATTGCAGAGGGTTTTGCTCTCTGAAATTTTTCTGTATAAAAAGATGCAGATAACATGCATATTCGACTTGATATGAATTTTAGAAAACCATTTGCAGGTTTCAACTGTCTTATATATGTAACGGAAAATGATAGAGAATTGGTGGACAAACTTATATGAGTGTAATGAATAAAGAAGAATTATCAAAGCTGATCTTGGAAAATCAAAAGGAAATGTATGTGCTGGCTTATTCTATACTGAAAAATCAGGCAGATGCTCAGGATGCAGTGAGTGAATGTATCGTGCGTGCATTTGAAAACCGGACAAGTCTCAGGAAACGTACAAGTGCAAGATCCTGGTTGATGAAGATTCTGATCAATGTATCCCGTTCGGCAATCACGAAACGACAGAAAGTTGTTCTTTTTGCTGATCCGGAACAATACGAGCAGGAACCAGAAACAGCGGAAGACCATTTATGGTCAGCGATTCTGGAACTGCCGGAAAATGTGCGGGTTATCATGGTTCTCTATTATTATGATGGTTTATCGGTGAGGGAGATCAGTGCGATGTTGAACATTCCGGAAGGAACGACAAAGACCAGACTCTCTGCCGGGAGAAAACAACTGGCAAAATGGATGGAGAACGGAAAGGAGAGCGGACATGTTATCAGATGAGCAAATGGATCGAAAAATCCGGAAGTATGTGAAAGCGCATCCGGTGATTCTGCCGGAAGATTACCAGATTATGGTAAAGAATCAGATCAGAAATTGTTGTGAAGATGAAGTGCAAATGAATACGAATGTGAAAAAACAGCGAAAAAAGAAAATGGCAGCGGCAGCGTGTATTGTGTTATGCATCGGAGTATGTGGTGCAGGTGGTGTACGTGCGGGAATGAATTATGCAAAACAGCGTGTAGCGCAGACGTCGGAAAAAGAGCAGGAATCTTTATGGAAAGATGCAGCCAAAGCAGATGCAGACACATTTTCCAGAGAATTATCCGAAAAGGAGCAGAAGCGCTTGAACGAACTGGCAGAAAAATATGAGACAGAAGGCCTGTTCCCGGAAGGAAGTATTTTGCAGATTTCGGATAAATCTGAAATTGTATCAAATCAGATTTGTTTTTTTGCTCAGGACAGTACCTTTTACCTGCCAGAGAAAGCATTGAATGATGAGCAGATGTTGGAATTGATTGATTTTTATGCAAAGCGGGATTACAGTGTGACAGCACAGGGACAAAAAGATGCAGAGGTAACCAATGCTTCAATAGATGATGTGACAGAAATTTCCCAAGAGGAAGCGTTGGAAAAAGCATCTACTTTGTTGGAACATTTATATGGGATTGATACGGATATACTTGCGGTCGAAACAGAACATGATCAGGCATTAGACGGAAATGGAGAGACATTTACAACAGATCATATCACTTATCGGGATGAAGCGGCAGGTATTTCCTATATGGTATCCGTAAATCTGCAGAATGGAGAAATAAAGACTGTTTCAGCGGAAAAAGACACTGGTTCAAATTATTCCAAAGAAATAGCGGAAGATGCAGCACAGTACCAGGGACTTTCTTTGGATGCAGAGAAGATAGCGCATGCATATATGGGAGAAAATGCTGTGTGGACTGCAAAACAGATCGAATATATGCGGGATGAAAAGCAGATGCTTGGAACAGGAATCGTAAATTATATCTTTGTGACGGATGCAGATGCCTGTGTTATAAGTTATAGCTGCGCACAGCAGTATTTCTATCAGGTTCGGCAATTTTCAAAGGACGAGTTAGACAGCTACTTGTCAGATGAAAAAGAGCAGGGGGCATTGAGAAGCCTGGAACAGATAATAGCAGACGTAAAGTAGTGAAAAGTATCATATGAAAATACAACAAAAAGTGGCAGGAGATAAAAAACTTCTGTCACTTTTTTGCGTCGAATAAGCGTTAAGTTTTCTTCCAGTTCAAATCAACGTATATATCTATAATTCCCGAAACTTTCCGTAACCGTTATCCATGACACTAAAAAATTAAAAATGTTGTAATGATTTGTATTTTGATGCGTCTTATTATCAAGAAAACGAATTTGAACGCAGAATAAGCATTCCCCCGCTTCAAGTGCGTAGAGCACTAAGCGGTAGGTAAGGGGGATGCTTATGTCAGTGGGAGTTAACAGCTCCCACTGACAGGTCGCAAAGCGACTGCGTTCATGAGCAAGTAGCAAAAGCGGATTGCGAATGTCCGCTTTACGGAGGGATTTTATAATGAAAAAAGGTTTTGTGGTGACACTGGCATTTACGATGTGTCTGTCACTTATTGGATGCGGGGAAAAAGGAACATATGATACGGGATCTGTTGATGAGGTGAAGCAGAATGCGGATGAGATCACGATATTTGTACTTGAAAAAAATAGTGCATTAAAACAGATTGCATCTGCATATGAAATGAAAAATGAAGGGGTAAAAATCACTTTTGATGATGGAAAAAATCAAAATTCTGACTTGACACAGACGGAAATATTAAAAAATCTGAATACTTCCATGCTGAATGGGGATGGACCGGATCTGATCTGTTTTGATGGGTTCAGTTCGGATGGATATGAGGATATGCTTGTAGATTTAAGTGGTATTGTACAAGCACACAAAGAGGACTGTTATGAGAATATTCTGGGCGCATATGAAAAAAATGATACCATCCTGCAGATTCCATTACGTTTTTCACTGACGGGTACATATACAAAGTCAGATTTGGCAGTCGACCAGAATGGCACAACTGCAGGGGAGATGCTAAAAGCTTCGGTATCAGTTTCAGAACTGGGAACTTTATTGGAAGAAAATGATCTGAAACTGCCGGCAGGATCAAATACGGCAATGATCACGTTATGGTGTCGGGTTTATGCCGAAAAAATAAACAGTGGAGATATGGATGAAAAGTCAATAGAGGAATTTTATGAGTTCCTGGATGAAATCGTGAAAAAATGCGGTTCTAAAAATTTGAGTGCCGCCATGGATTTCCTGAATTATGCGTGTACGGATGAGGCACAGGAAAACAGTGACAGTTTTTCCTGGTCTGTTAACCGTAATGTTATGGAAGAAAATATCAGTAATCCCAAGATCAGCACGACAATGTATACAGACAGCAGCGGGAAAGACCTTGGTGGAGATATGATCACTCCGACGGAGGCACAGGTAAAAAGTGTAACGGATCTTATTGAAGAAGTAAATACACCGATCTGCAATTATGAATTGTTTGTTGATTTTATATTGGAGCCGTATCAGGATTATCTGCTTGGGAAAATGACCCGAACGGAAGCAGTGGCAGCGGCCGGACAAAAGATCAGTATTTATCGGATGGAGAATGGACAATGAAAAAGAGGGCATGGCGCTTTTTGTGGATCAGTCTGGCTGGAATCCTGATCTTTTATCTGTGGGCATTTCTCATACTTTTTCGAAAATCTTTTTTCTCATCAGCTACGGGAACATGGATGGGAATGAAAAATTATCGGGATGTGTTGGGGAATCAGGCATTTTGGATGGCAATGAAGAATACATGCTTCTTTCTGGTGGTCAGCATTCTGGTTTTGCTTCTGCTGTCCCTTTTTGTGGCGCGTATACTCCTGAAAAACAGTATCGTGAACAGGATCGTCAAGAAAGGGCTGTTGATCCCGTTTGCAGTTCCTGCTGGTGCAGTGGTCTTTTTATGGAATCTGTTTTTTGATGTTCATGGTATTTTAAATGGCATCTGCTCAAAAATCGGTGGTGCGCCCATGCACTGGATGGAATGTAAATATGCGATGTACATTCTTGTGCTGGTGTATGTATGGAAAAATCTTGGATATTACGTCATCCTCTGGACAGTGGCATTGAACCAAATCTCAGAATCTGCCACAGAGGCGGCAAAAGTGGATGGGGCAGGTACGGTCAATGCCCGTAAAGGGGCAGCGGACGCGACGGCAGAAGAGATTGCGGAGGCGCAAAAGGCATACGAAGATGCTGTAAGTGAAATGGAAGTGGCTGTATCGGATGCCAGGTCACAGGTAGAAAGTGCATCGATACGGTCTGCCAGCTCCACGACTGCGGAACAGTTGAAAATTACAAGGATGCAGACAGAAGAAAAAAAGAAATCCCTTGAGGGAATGCTTGGGCAGGACGGAAAAAAATGTGCGGAATGCAGCGGGTATATAAAGGAAGTAAATATAAGTGTCGGCAATGATACAACGGGAGATGCAGATGTTATTGTGACAAGAATGGATGGCGGAATGAGTGTAGAGGTTACAATATCAGATACTGAAAAGCAGTATCTATCGGCGGGGGAACAGGTGCAGGTATATAAAGAGCAGGATGCGGAAACGGCAGGTGACTGTGAAGTCCTGTCGGTTGAAAAGAATGCAGATACCGGAGCGTGGAATGTTCTGGTAGATGTGTCCGGGCTGGATGTGAAGATCGGTGATAATGTTGGTGTACAGATATTAAATGAATCAGAGTATTATCCGTTTTTGATCCCGCGGGAAGCACTGCATTACAAAAGCGGTGGAAAATATTTCGTGTATATTGCGGAAGAAACAGAGACGGTCATGGGGACGGAAACACGTGCAGCAGCTCAGGAAGTGGAAGTATTAGATATGGATGATGTGAATGTGGCCATAGAGCGTATTTCACTTCAGACTCCTGTAATCATAGATTCGGACAGACAAATATCTGAAGACAGGAGGGTTAACTGTGAAAAAAACGAAACATAAGCTGAATTCTGCTTTTGGGAGTGTTATAATGCTTCTATTCCTGTCATTGTGCTGCATGGTCATTGTGTCGGAGTTAAAGGTATTTTATGCTCCGGATGAAACGATCCAGATCCGGCTTCAGGAAATGGAAGCGGCAGGGCAGGCATATGATTTCGTGGAAAAGGGAGAAAATCAGATTTCCGGGCAGCATTTTGTATGGTGGTGTCAGGATGTGATGCAGACAGTACGCGCAAAGGAAGTGGAAACAGAATTATCGGATGTGGACGTCCTTGAACTATGTGGAAATTCAGGGATTTTATTTGATAGTGCTGTATGGCTGGATTACCGGGACAGCACAAAATGTCTGGTCAGCGACGGACTGGCTTATGAGCTTTTTGGGACAACAGATGTTGCCGGACTGACCGTAATGTGGCAGGAACGGGAATATCAGGTCATTGGGAATATAGAGACCGGGAAAAAGGTAATGGTCTGTGAAACAGCAGCGGACAGTGAAGCAGAATTCGGTTTTGTCACGATTGAAAATACGGAAGGAAAAAGTGTCGGCTACCTTACGGAACAGTTTACCGCGTTGTGGGGGAATGGTGTGCTGATTGACTGGCAGTTTATGATCTTTCTGTTAAAGGCATTTGTTTTTGGAGTTCAGGTTGTGATCTTACTGATGTTGGGCAGACGGATTTATAATATTTCATTAAGGTACTGTAGGCGGGGATCGAAGCAATTATTTAAAGATGGCTGGAAGAAATGGATATCTGTGCTATGGAAACAAATCAGAAAGAATGGTATGGTTTTTACAGTATTGGTAATTGCTTTTGCAATCATAGTTATTGTGCTGGTAAAGAGTTTTTATCTGCCGGCTGATTATATTTCAGGGATTGCAGACCGCCAATTCTGGGTGGAACTGATCCGGGAAAAACGTGATGCATTTTATTTTTTTATTATTTGTCCGAAAACCTTTTGGGAGTTTGAAAAGATAAGAAGTGCATTTGTACTTTTGATATTTCCTGTAATAGAGCTAATATTGTGTAATTTGAAGATGTTTTATCCACATGGGGAGGAATGTGAATGGAAGAGATAGAAAACTTATCCAGGTATTATAAAATCATGTTCGGATATGTGTTTTCGCTTTGTGGAAATAAAGAACTGACAGAAGATATTGTTCAGGATACTTTTGTCCAGGCGATTCTGCATGAAAAATCATTCCGGGGTGACTGCAAGGTGGAAACCTGGCTCTGTCAGATTGCGAAAAATCTGTACTATTCGCATCTGAGAAAGAAGAACAGGCAGGAACCGTCGGAACAGGGATATACGGAAAATGATTTTGTACATAAACTCGAGGAAAAAGATACTGCAAAAAATGTGTTGAAGGTTCTGCATGAATTGCCGGAACCATATAGGGAAGTATTTTATCTGCATGTGTTTGGAGAGATTGCACTGGTGGAAATTGCTGAATTGTTTGGTAAATCGCCGAGTTGGGCAGGTGTTACTTATTACCGGGCAAAGCAGAAAATCAGTGACAGATTGAAGGAGGATGGATATGAATAGGATGAGCTGTAATGTAATACAGGATTTGATGCCGCTTTATATTGAACATATGTGCAGCGCGGAGAGCCGGGAACTGGTTGAGACGCATATCGCGGAGTGTGAAAAATGCAGAAAGCTTTTTTATGATTATACGGATGATACGATTGTGAAGGAAGTGCGTCAGCCGGAGAAGGAAGAACAGGCCTTTCAACAGATTTTGCACAAAGTCGAGAATAAAATAATGAAACGTGTCACTGTAATCGCGGCGGTAGTTATTTCTTTTGTAATCGCGATAGGGATTATAAGTTTTGCACCTTTGTTTCATGCTAGTTATGAAGATGCTGGATTGAACGTTATCGTTTCTGAAATAAATGATGCGGTTTACATTGATACGTCGATGGTTCGATTGAAATGTGATGTAGATGAAAATACTATTTTTTTGAACGGTAAATATAGTTTTGCAGAAAAACAGTCTAATAAAAAAAGTGGACAGACTTATCGATATTCGGAATCCTTGAAAAATGGGAAAATTAATAAAGTGATTTTTCGTAATCCAGATGGGAGTGAAACCGTTTTATGGGAACGATAAGGTGTTTGATAACAAGACTATATACAAATATTGCTATGTAGTCAACGGATATCCCATTTGTGTTAGCAGGAGAAATACAACGATTCACAGGTATCTGACAGTAGGGAGGGGAACAAGCCTGTTAGGGAATGTTCCGGCGGGCTTTCAAAAATCCTTCGGTAGTTTCCGCATTTTCATTTCTTTGGATGGATTGGAAATTTCAATCAACACAAATTTCTTGATGCTCTGGATACGGATTTTTAGTGGAATATTGCAGAGGGCGTTTGCCCTCTGCAATTTGGAGACTATGAAGAAAAGTCTGTAAATAAGATTCTTCTATGATAATACAAGGCGAAAAGTTCATCTATTGAGCTTTTC
>NZ_CAKRAS010000039.1 GCF_934295145.1 uncultured Eubacterium sp.
ACCCTAAACAAGAATTTAAAAATCTACACGGCCAGTGTACTGGTCATTGATTACATAGTAAGCTGCATCTTCTTCCGGTTTCAGATACATAGTAATTGTTTTTACTGCTACGCCACCCTCTACGGAGTTGAACTGTGCAATTGCGCGCTCTGTTAATTCAGCCTCATCAAACTCTTTACCAAGATACTGTAATACGATCTTTTTGGTCGGTTTTCTTGTTACTTTTCTCTTTGTCTCTGTTTTTACAGCATCCGCTTTTTCTTTTACGGTTTTCTTTGCTGTTGCAGCTTTTTTTGTTGTAGTTGTTTTTGCTTTTGCTGCTGTCTTCTTTGCAGTTGTTTTTGCTGCTTCTGCTGTTTTCTCAGCTGTTTCTTTTGCTGTCTCTACTGCTTTCTCTGCAGTCTCTTTTGCAGCTTCTTTTACTTCTGCAACTGTCTCTGCTGCTTTTTCAACTTTCTCTTCAGCTTTTGCTGCTGTCTCTTTTACAGCTTCTTTCACTTCTGCTGCCTTTTCCTCAACTGCTTTCTCTACGACAGCTTTTGCTGCCTCAACTTTCTGAGCTGCTGTATTTGTTGTATTCGTTGTCTTTGTTGTATGTACATTTGATGTCTTTCTTCTTGCCATGATTCTTGTCCTCCTCTGACATTTTTCGGCACGCATGCATCATTGTCACCGTAGCCAATTCATAATACCTGATTTTGAATTACTGTCGATATTATTTAGAACTATATTTTTCTATATCGTTTTGAATTGTACACCCATTCCCAGATTCTGTCAACAAATTAACAATTCATCTAACACATCAAAATAATTTTCAAACGTTTTTTTGCAGCATCCCGGATTTAGGATTTCAATTCCATCGCAGCCCAATCCCATAACAGTGAAGGCCATGGCCACCCGGTGATCGTCAAAGGTCTCGATCTGGCAGGGCTGTGGTTTTCCCGGATGGATGCACACCCAGTCTTCCCCTTCCTCGCAGATAATTCCGGCATTTCGTAGGTTTGTCACGATTGCATGCAGGCGGTCGCATTCCTGTCCACGGATATGTCCAATATGCGTAATTTTTACATCTGAAGATGCATATGGTGCGATAGCTGCTAAGGTTAGTGCCTGATCGGAAAAATCGTTCATGTTCACTTCCAGACCTTTTAATCCATCGGACGGACCTGTCAGCCGGATACCATCGGATTCTTCTGTCAGTGTACATCCCATCTGTTCCAGCAGATGAAGGAATTTCATATCACCCTGCATGCTGTCCCAATGTACATAATGTACTTTTGCGGTGCCGCCAGTCATGGCTGCCGCCGCATAAAAATAGCAGGCCCCGGACACATCCGGTTCAATCTGATACCGCGATCTCTGATACCCGTTGGACGGTGCCACAGTATAATTACAGCTGTCAAAAGCTGCTTCCACACCAAATTCCTGCATCATTTTCCGTGTGATGCGGATATAAGAACCGTCTTTTTTCTCACTGGTAATGTGGATTTTCAGACCATGTGGAAACATAGGGGCGATCAGCAGAAACGCACTCAAAAACTGTGTACTTGTACTGATATCAAGGTTCAGAACCGCTTCCTGCTCCATGTTTCGGATCTGAGCTCCTGCACCTGTGATGCGGACTGGAAGATGCCAGGTTTCCCCCAGCCATTCCACGGAAACTCCCAGTGCGATCAATGCTTCAAAAAGTGGCTGCATCGGACGTTTCTGCATCTGCTCGGACGCATTGATGACAAAGCTTCCTTCTGATACCCCAAGCATTGCTGTCAGGAAGCGTGCCGCCGTTCCTGCACTTCCCACATGAATTTCACCAGAATGCGCCGGGAGAACGCCGCCATTTCCATTTACCTGTATCGCTGCCTTCGGCTCGTCAATCTGTACTTCATATCCCAGAGACTGCAGGGAACTTAAAAAGTGCCTGGAATCATCACTGAACAGAACTCCGTTTAACTGCACCGGCCCGTCACAGAGTGCCGCCAGAAGCAGTGCTCTGTTTGTAATACTTTTGGATCCCGGCACATCGGTCTCCCAGTTTACAGGACCCGTAATATGTTTTACCTGATAAATTTCTTCCATTACATTTATCCTCCACATACACATTCAGCAGCGAATCCTGAATATTCGCTGCTGAACATTTTTACTGTCTATTTATTGTACTGTCGTTTCCTCACCCGTGGTACTTCCACCAGTATTTCCTGTGTCACCGGTATTTCCCGTATTACCTGTATTGGAACTGTCAGAACCGGTTCCTGCTCCATTGTCACCTGATGACGGATTGGAAGAAATATTTCCACCGGAAATATCCTCTGTGTCACTCGGTACATCTCCATCAATGGAATCCGGTGTCTGTGTATTATCCGTGGTTGTCTGATCCTCCGGTGTCTGCTGATCCGTTGTCTCGTCTGTGGTCTGATCTGTGTTTTCATCCACAGTCTGATCTTCCTCATCCGATACCAGATCCTTGTGTTTGGAACCGGAAATTCCTTCCAGATCAAATTCTTTTGTATCCAGACCATCGATCATATACAGCATCGCATTTTTCCAGATGTATGCAGGATAAGTTCCACCACTCAGTCCTTTTACATATTGCGGCTGATCGTAACCTACCCATACCGCAATGGTATAATATGGTGTGTATCCGCAGAAATACGCTGCTTTGTTGTTATTTGTAGTACCTGTTTTTCCGGCTGCTTCGATATCAGTAGAGCTGTACCAGTTCAGTTTCTGCGCAGTTGCTCCACTGGCCGTAAGTACACCTTTCAAAATATCTGTCATCTGATCAGCAGCTGATTTCTCATATACCTGCTTGCTTTCCGGCTCTTCATAAATCTCATTACCATCTGCATCCAGAATCGAAGAAATACAGTCTGTCTGTGTGTATTTTCCATGATTTGCCAAGGTTGCGTATGCATTTGCCATTTCTACATTCGTAACACCCTGTGTCATACCGCCAAGTCCGGAACTCAGCGTATAGTCCTTTGGAACAATTCTCGAAAAGTTCATGTTTTCCAGATAAGAAAGTCCCACTTTTGGGGTAATCTCATTATACAGAGAATACGCACATCCATTTTTACTCTTTTCCACTGCACGGCGTAATGTAAATTTCTCACCGGTCATTTTCTTGATTTCTGCGGAAGTACTAGTTTTTGCCTTGTCCACACTGATCTCCTGCAACGTGGAATTTGCATCATATCCCTGCTCCAACGCCGGTGTATAGACAATCAGTGGCTTAACAGAACTTCCTGGCTGAGCATAACTTTGATATCCACGGTTTAATGAATACGTCTGTGAGATTGCATCCTGGGAACGTCCGCCGATCATGGCTACTACTTTTCCGGTCTCGTTATCGATAACCGTCAGTGCTCCCTGGAATCCATAGACATCAGAACCTTCTTTTAAATCAGTGTTAAACGCCAGTTCTTTATCCAGAATTGTCTGCAGATTTTTCTGGGCTTTCAGATCCATCGTCGTGGTGATCTTGTAACCGCCGGTGTACAGCTTATGTTTCGCCTGCTTATAAGCCTCATCATAATTGTTATAATACTCTGTATAATCTTTCTCCTTATCAAAATGATACTGGAATTCAAATCCATCCAGTTTCATCAGATAACGCACCGTGCAATCAATCGCGTAGGTTACTTCATAATTATAAAATTTAGTCTCTTCATCGCTGACTGCCGCTACCTGGATTGTTTCTGCCAGAGCTCCTTCTCCAGCATCTTTTGTAATATAACCACACTCATACATATCTTCCAGAATCTTATCGCGACGTGTGATAGCATTCTCACTGTTTTTCAACGGATTATAATACTCCGGCCGGTTCGGGATCGCACAGATATAAGCGGTCTGGGACAGAGTCAGATCATTGACATCCACCCCAAAATACTTCTTTGAGGCATCCTCCACGCCGTAAATACCATTTGCAAAACAACAGCTGTTACAATAAAACTCCATGATCTGCTCTTTGCTGTACTTTTTCGTCAATTCACGGGCAATGAAGATCTCTTTGATCTTACGTGACATGGTCTTTTCATTGGAAAGGAAGGTACCACGCGCCAGCTGCTGCGTAATCGTACTTGCGCCTTCCGCCACCTGACCTCGCGTTCTCACATAATTCAGACAAACCCTCGCAATTCCTTTCAAATCCACACCATTGTTCTGCCAGAAGGTACGGTCCTCAACAGCCACAAATGCGTTTACCACATCTGCCGGAATATCCTTATACTCCAGATAAGTAGCATCCTCGTCTTCTGCCAGTGCCGCCAACTGCGTGCCGTCCGCACTGTAAATATACGATGTCTGTGCCAGTCGGAACGTCTCCGGTGTACTGTCATCTACCAATTGCTTTGCTTCTTTCGCAATCTGGAACAGATTCTGCCCGGTTGCCTTTTTCAGCATAAAATTTCCGGCAGCAAATAATGCCAGAAATGCAATAACCAGAACGATCAGCACATTCCGCAATCTGCGGAAGAAATCTTTTCTGCGGGCTACTTTCAGCCGCTTATGATATTTTTCCGATGAAACCGGATCTTTTTTCTGCTGTAACTTCACACGTTTTACATGTGATCGTATTTTTTTCTTTTTTGTTGCCATACGTTTACTCCTTTCGGGGATTTCTGTATCACATCGATTTTTGAAACAAACCTTTTTATACCATATCAACCACTCAGACTCAATGATCAGCTTGCATCTCTGCAAGTCTATACTGTCTTTGCTTATTGTACCATATCTGTCATGAATTAGTTCTTAAATTATTGTGAAGTATCACTTTAAGATTCTCTTAATCCCTCTTTTTACGCATCTTCACGCGTCAGTTTTTTCACCCACTTGTAGCTTCGGAAATGAATAAATGTCGGCAGTCCTTTAAATACCTGATCGGACTGGATCATAATAACAACGCCCACAACAGACCAGTGCCACCAGAACGCACTCATGACAGACAGCGGAATTACGATGGCCCATGTACTGATTATATTCATGAGCATTGTAAACTTCGTGTCACCACCGCCTCGGATGATTCCCATACTTACCGGCATCTGGTAGGACATTCCCACCATGATAAAGCTCATGACAATGATCAGCTGATCTGCCATAACCAGCGCAGAATCATTCAGGTTGTACAGTGTCAACAGCGGTTTTCTCAGTAAAAACAATGCAATACCGAGGGCTGCTCCGATCAGCACGTCGATCACTGCCAGAGTACGGGCATCGGATTTGATCCGTTTCATATCGCCACGGCCAACGGCTGCTCCGATCATAACCGCAGAGGATGATGACATCGCCACAACAACTACTTTCAGATACTGATAAAATGTGGTAGCCACGGAGTTTGCTGCGATGGCATCGGAAGAAAGATGTCCCAGGATTGCGGTCTGGAACGGCACGGAAATTGCCCACAGAATCTGTGAGAGCATAACCGGAATCTCTACTTTTGTATAATCACGCCGTAATCCTGCGTCAGATTGCAGGAAGTTTTCACTGAATAATTTTAATTTTTTATCAAATTTCAGCATGTATACAACAACAATGCCCAGTTCTACAATACGTGCGATCAGTGTTCCGATGGCTGCACCGCGGATACCGAGCTCCGGCGCGCCAAAACGTCCAAAGATCAACACATAGTTGATTCCCACGTTCACGATCAGAGAAACAATGGATATGTAGAAAGAAATCTTTACCGTCTCCACGCTACGCAGTGCCGCCATCAGCACATTTGTGATGATAAACAGCAGGAAAGTATACTTGATGATTCCAAGGTACGATACGCCCTCTGCAATAATTTCCGGATCATTGGTAAAAATTGAAATTACCAGATGCGGAATAAATGCACAGATCAGGATCATGATGATGCCACAGATCAGACCGAGTTTTAATGCGATACCGGTCAGCTTGCGGATTGGCTGCATCCTTCCCTGGCCCCAGTACTGAGCGCCTAAAACGACAAATCCTTCACCTATTCCAAGGGTGATCTGCTGTACCATGAAAAAAATCTGATTGACAGTCGCCGCTCCTGATAATGCATTCTGACTGTAGCTGCCAAGCATGATGTTATCTGCCATATTTACGCTGTAAGCTACTATATTCTGTAATGCAACGGTAATCAAAAGCGGGAATAAGGTCCGGTAAAATGTCGGATCCTTGGTAAAAAAACTTTCTTTTGTTTTCTGTCCCATTAACTATGTACTCCTTTGAAAAAATCTTTTGCCTTTGGACTGACCAAAAGACATTATCTATGACAGTATAGCACTTTTTATCTGTAAAGGAAAGTTTGTAAACAATATAAAAAAGATAAAGCCACGTTTCGACTTTATCTTTCTATCTTGTTCCATATCTTATTTCAATGTAACACGATTTTTTACAAAGCTGCAATCTGCTCCTGAATGTAATCGTGCATGTGTTCCTTCTCAATTCCCAATACCACGGAAAGTTCTCCGTACAATTCCTGTTCCGTCACTCTCAGATAACGTTCATCCAGTGCTGTCACTTTTTTGCCCGCTGCCAGACGTTCTTCTTTTCTCTGGTTCAATGTCTTTAAAATACTGATCCAGGCTTGTCCACTGCATTCATGTAAGGCCTGTTTGTAGCTGGCCTCCCGCTGTTTTTCATTCGGCACCTCCAGATTCTCAATGGATGGGATCTCATGAATCAACCGGTTGGCCTCTTCCTTTGTCATCACCCGGCGGATGACCGCCTTTGTACTGTCCGTCGGCAGATACACGGTCTGCTCACTGTTCTGCACCGGATGCATAATATAATATAACCGTTTCTGATCGGCACCTGGAATATCTAAATTTGTAATATCCTGTATCCGGCAGACTCCTTTGCTTCCATATACCACATATTCCCCTTTTTTAAACATATACAACGCTCCTTTCGTTAACCTGGGGCTTCCACTCCCTTAAAAAGTAGGAAGTGGGAATAAATTATCTCTACATTTTTCTTTTTTAATAATTGTTATATGAAGTATACCACATTTTCGCAAAAGAAGTCAGTGAATCGTATGTATTTTCAAAAAATTTGTGACTTTTCACAAGAATCTGCTGATTTGTTTTTGTCTATTTTTCACAGTAACTAAGTAGGTTTTTATCAAATTCTCCCCCAAAAAAGGACATTCTCCGAAATAATCTCCCGGAAAATGCCCTTTGATCCAAAACCGTACACGATTCTGTTTTTATTTTTCTTCTTTCTTCGGTGAATGATGCATATCACGAATCGGAATATTTGCATACAGAGCCGGAACTGTGCCGTTTCCTGTATCGGATTCTGTCTGGGTGATCTGAATGTCCAGACCCTCTGCGTCAATCTCCATATATTTGGAAATGACTTTAATGATATCGTTCTTGATCAGCTCCATCACATCCGGTGAACAATTTGCCCGATCTGACACCAGTAATAATTTCAGGCGGTCTTTCGCTACATCCCCGGAACTTTTTCTTTTGAAAAAATCCATAAATCCCATAGTAAAAGCCCTCCTAGTTCTTCTTGAACAAGTTTTTCAGCTTGTCAAATACGGTCTGTTTCTCTTCCAGATTTAAAAATTCTACTGTCTCTCCGAGAATTCTTCTGCAGATATTGGAGTAAGCCTGTCCAGCCAGACAATCGCTTCCTACCAGCGGCTCACCCTGGTTTGTAGAGATAACGATATGCTCATCATCCGGAACTGCACCAAGCAGCGGGATTGCAAGGATATCACATACATCTTCTACAGACATCATGTCGCCGCGTTTTACCATGTCCATACGCAGACGGTTTACGATCAGCTCTGTCTTCTGAACCTCATTTGCCTCAAGAAGTCCGATGATACGGTCAGCATCACGGATTGCGGATACTTCAGGTGTTGTTACAACGATTGCTCTGTCAGCACCTGCGATGGCATTTTTAAATCCCTGCTCGATACCAGCCGGGCAATCAAGAAGGATGTAATCAAACTCCTCACGCAGCTCGTCCGTCAGCTTTTTCATCTGCTCCGGAGTAACGGATGTCTTGTCTCTCGTCTGTGCAGACGGAAGCAGGTATAATTCCGGATATTTTTTATCTTTGATCAGCGCCTGTTTGATCTTGCAGTTTCCTTCTACAACATCTACCAGGTTGTATACGATACGATTCTCGAGTCCCATAACCACATCCAGGTTACGAAGTCCGATATCGGTATCGATCAGTATGACTTTTTTGTTCAGTTGGGCAAGTCCTGTACCCACATTTGCGGTAGTGGTTGTCTTACCAACACCACCTTTTCCTGATGTAATAACAATTACTTCACTCATTGCATCCAGTCCTCCATACTTTTACTTGGTGTAATCCATCAAACTTCCACGGGTGATCGGCTCTATGTAAATATTTCCGCCTTTCGCTACAGCGATCTGGGCTTCTGCCGACACCGGATTTTTTTCTTTGCGGCGCAGTCTGCGCGGTTTCATCTTCTTGTTATCCGGGCTCTTGGCCAGAATGTCACCGATCTGAATCTGGATCGGGTCCATCTCAAGCGCCACGATAAAACAGTTGTTGTCTCCGGCTGCTCCCGCATAGGCATTGCCTTTCAGAGCTCCAAGCACTACGATATTGCCCTGTGAGATAATTTTTGCTCCCGGGTTGACATCACCGACGATCACCACACTGGATACACTCTCCAGCACCTGTCCGGAACGAAGTGTTCCACGGTAAAACTCGCCTTCTCTTCCAGCCACGGAATCATAGTAAGCATCGATCTGCTGCTTTACCATGTCCGCATGGGACTCATCATTATCCACAATACAGATGATCGATATACTTGTATTCTCTGTAATGGTCTCTATAATCTGGTACTCTTCTTCCTGTGTCAGTGCACGTCCCTCAAATGAAATTGCCATTTTTGCATCTTTGAAAAACTTCTCAGACTCCAGAAATTTCTCTTTGATGGCTGTCAGCAGTTCCTGAAACGGCATGTTTTTGTCCAGGATCAGATTAATTCCATATTTGTTGCTTTTTATGACTACTGCTTGTGACATGTATTTCCTCCAAATTTATAGAAATGGCATTTTGATACGCCATTATTTAATTATACCGAATCTGGGTAAATATGCAATGGTTTTCGTCGAAAAGCACTGATAAATTCTGTAATTTCAGGGCATTCTATGAAAAAGGAGTTTTTTATGTATTACACATTACATGAACGATTGAGAAAAATAAATAATACAACTTCAGGCGCTCCCGCCTGCATCGAAACCGTACTGACCTTATCTCCCACGCAGTGGGATGAACAGAAAACTTCCCTGCGGTTTCCATCCTATGCAGGCCTGGAAAACACCATCATCCGCAGCTGTAAGGCAGAGATCTATCCCCGCTATATCTCCGGCAGTCTGTGTATTCCCAACCGAAAGCACCTGTTAGAAACGCCATTCTGCTTTACGTTTTATATGAATGAAGCCTGTATTGTATTTGTATCGGATGATTCCGTGCCTGACCGCATCATTGAGACGATGATCCATCGTTACGAAAGTCAGGAAATGTCTCCGGAATTGTTTTTGTATGGATTTTTCTCAGAATTTCTGACCAATGATATGGAACTTTTAGAATCCTATGAGCGCAAACTGTTTTTGCTGGAAGAAAATGCCATGCGGGGCAATATCCATGACCTGATGCCCCGGTTATTAAAAAACAGGCGGGAACTGACCCGCCTGCGCAATTATTATGAACAGATTGACGATATGGCCGGACAGCTGCAGGGCAACGTCCGAAATTATTTCGACCTGGAACGGCTGCAGCTGCTTCAGCTCATCGGCGACCGGGCCTGCCGTCTCCAGCAGGTGGCGCAGCAATCCATCGATTACTGCCAGACCCTGCGGGATTTTGAACAGGCGCAGTCCGATCATAAGCAGAATAAAACCATGCAGCTGATGACGGTTCTGACTTCTGTCTTTTTCCCTCTCACCGTCATCACCGGCTGGTATGGCATGAATTTTTCGCACATGCCGGAGCTGGATGCCCGTTTTGGTTATCCGCTGATCATCGCCATCAGTCTCGGCGTGATCGCCGTGGAGTTCTGGATTTTGAAAAAACGTAAGATTATCTGAATAGTTACAGATTATTGATAATCAGCACAATTCCAGACAGAATCAGCAGAACGATCACGATCTTCTTAATGACTTTTTCATTCAGAACCGAACTGCCCTTCATTCCAAGGAATACCGCTGCCAGCATAAATGGAATCAGGATCACAACCTGCTTGAGCACCGCAAGCGTCAGGATTCCTGTGGTGAAATGTTGATGTTGTTTGCCGTGTAGCTTAAAATTCCATTAAAAATCAAGGTATTTGCAAAGCCGCATAGTCCCTTGATAAAAAATGCAACCAGTGTTGCAATGATAAACCAGATCATAAGTTTTCTACTCCAGAATATTTCCGTCAATGGAGATCGTCACTACCTGCCACGGAATGAATTTACCGCTTGCCTGCAATGCTTTCTTTGCTGCGAACTCCAAACCTCCACAACACGGAACTTCCATACGAACAATGGTCACACTCTTAATATCATTATTGGAAATGATGGTTGTCAGCTTTTCGCTATAATCAATGTCATCCAATTTCGGGCAGCCGATCAGTGTTACTTTGCCTTTCATGAAATCTTCGTGCATCCGCGCATAGGCATAAGCGGTACAATCTGCTGCGATCAGTAATTTTGCGCCATTGAAATACGGTGCATTCGGAGCTACCAGTTTGATCTGGCACGGCCACTGTCCCAGACGGGATACACTCTGCTGCAGTGCAGCCGGTGTGCTGTCCTCAGTTTCTTCCAGACGCTGGTTCAGCATACGCATCCGTGTGCCCGGACATCCGCCAGCCATCGGAGCCTGTGTCGGTGCAGATGTTCCTGCTGCTTTTGCTTTTTCTGCTTCTTTTTTCGCTTTGTTTGCCAGAACGGCGGCCTCATCGTATGCGGCAGCCTCACGCTCCACGAATGTAATTGCATTTGTCGGACAGGTTGGCAGACAGTCACCAAGACCGTCACAATAGTCATCACGGAGCAGTTTAGCTTTTCCGTCTACCATGCCGATGGCACCTTCATGACAGGCATTTGCACATGCACCGCAGCCGTTACATTTTTCTTCATCAATATGAATTACTCTTCTTACCATAAATTTGTTCCTCGCTTTTTGTGGTTTTATTTTTGTTTTTTACAATTTTCAAATTTTTCTTTTGTGCTTTTGAAGTTGTTCTCTTTCGTAAGCTGTACTTAGCATACATTGTTTTTCTGGAAAATTCCGTGGTTATGACCACATTTTGTGGATATTTTTAATTTTTTATAAAGGAACTGAATGAGACAACCGATTGCAAACACGGGCAATTTTCTATCTACGCTGCGCCGCTTATCTCCGCCTCCTCCCGCGAACTCGCCACAGCAAAATCAGCTGTCGGCTCAAACACACTCCCGGAGGCGGGCTATGCTCGCTTCGATAACGAAAATTACCCTACCGTTTCGCACTCGGTTGTCTCATTTCAGTTCCCATTTACTGCAAAAATGCCAACAGACTCCCGGAAAAAACGCGCCACCCCATCATTTTCACAACGATCACAAACCGTATCCGCAGCGGCTTTACAATTTTTCGTCGCATTTTCCATAGCCACGCCAAGACCTGCGAACTCCAGCATTTCCGCATCATTGTCCCCATCACCAAATGCAACTGTTTCTTCCGGCATAATGTCAAGCAGATTCAGCACATAAGCAAGACCAGTTGCTTTCCCGGAATTTTTATGTGAGATTTCTAAGCGGTAAGATACCGCTGATGTAGTGTATACCGCTTTGGTAATGAGCGGAATCCGATCTTCAATTTTTTGATAAAGCACAGGGTCTGCCGCTACGATATCCAGACTGTCCAAATCCGTTTCATGCTCCACCATAAATGTAATGATATCATCTATTGGCTTTCGGGTGCTCTGCACATATGCCACATTTCCCTGCGGCACACCGAAGGCATTTGGATTTTTCACATAGTTACTGTCACCATACGCCACGCCATCCACGAAAGCCTCGTAAGCAATCTGACCATTTTGAAAATACGAATCAAATGCATCTAATATACTATGTAAATCCGCTGGATCAATGGCCACTCCGTGAATGCGCTCCCCTGTTTTCTTATTGTAAATCGCAGCTCCGTTGGAAGTCACTGCATATGAAATGCCCTCAATCCGGCAAATGTCTTCCGGAAATGTTGCAAACGCACGGCCGCTCACCGGCACAATCTCGATTCCATCTGTAATTGCCTTCTCAATTGCTGTCCGCGTAGCATCCGACATTGTCCCATCGGAATTGATCACCGTATGATCCAAGTCAAAAGCAATGCATTTTATGTTCTTTCTTGCTAAGTTCATTGTGTTTTCTCTCTTTTCACGTATTGTTTTGTGGTTTTATTTTTTTCGGATCAGGCAGCGTTTTTTATAAAACGAAATACCATAACACAAAATCTGATCATAATCATCTTCGTATTCCACAGCGTACATCCGATCATCAATCTGGTGCAAAGCCGCATCACAATCGTGTTCCATTTCATCCATTTTTTGAGAATATTTTACTTCAAAAATCGCGACTCTGGCCTCCGTAGGATCACTGACTACCACATCACTTCGTCCTTCGCCATGCTCCCGATTGGATTCCACCATATAACCTGCACCGGCAAAAATTCCCGCCAGAAATGCATGATAAAAATCTTCTTTATAGTCATGATAGCTGATGGTTTTCCGCAAAAGCCGATTCATTTCCTGCGTGATCGTTTCTCCGTCTCCACACCAGACCGCAGCAAACAGCTTCTGACGCTCCCAGACTCTGGCACTTTCCTGAAACCACTTCATAATCGTAGTTTCAAATATTTCACGAATCTCTGCATTTGGAATTATGAGTGCTTCCGCACCATTCGGAATTTTCTGGTTCAGCTCCGGTTTACGAATTCTGGTCAGATATCCCGTCAGATACAAGATGCTCCACAGATTATCCTCTAATGAATGCAGGTAATCATACGTCAGGTTTTCATCAATCTGCTGCACAATGTAACCACCCGACAACAATATCTCCAGCTTCTTCGTAATTGCACTGCCCGCATAATCAATAAATGAACGGATAATTGCATTATCGCTGGTATTTTTCCAATATCCCACCGGCTTTACATTCGGATTATACTGCCAGTCCCGCAGATAATTCATGACATCCCATGGACAATATACATCAAACTCACCAAAATGATATCCATCGTACCACATTTTTACCAGTTCCGCCTGTTTTTCGGCACCGGCATCCTGTAAAATACGATCCACTTCTTTCTGTGTAAAGCCGAAATATCCATTTAATCTGGAATCCGTAATCGTATCAGAAACAAAGTTGTTGGTTCCGGTAAATATACTTTCTTTGGCAATTTTCAGACATCCGGTAATGACCGCAAAACGAAGCGCCGGATTATCTTTCAACGGCTGCATGATTCCTTTCATCATATCCATCATTTCCGTATAATAGCCATTGCTGTTTGCTTTCGCCACCGGTACATCGTATTCATCCATCAGAAGAATGACCTGCTGACCATAATATGCCTGCATAGCATTTGTAAGCAGACCGAAGCTGTTTTTTGTCTCTGCATCAGTTCCTTTTCTTTCTACCAGGCGGCGTATGATCTTTTTATCAAACTCTGCTATTTTTTCGCTTTCCAGCAAGTACAAATGCTTTTTATAAACATCAGCTACTACCTGTTTCAGCATCTCATACGCGCTTGCAAAATCCAGCCCATCCACCTGCTTGAATGTAACAAATATCACCGGCCAGCGATTCATCCACTCATGGCAAAGTACATCCTGTCCGGCTATTTCAAGCCCTGCAAATATACATTTGCTATCCTTTTGGATATTGAAAAAATTATCCAGCATGCTCATCGTAAGTGTTTTACCAAAACGCCTTGGGCGGGTGATCAAAGTCACCTTTGTACCTGTTGTCTTCAGTAATTCACAGATCAAGCCTGTTTTATCTACATAATAATATCCGTTCTGCCGTATTTCCGCAAAATCAGAAACACCAACAGGTATATTCAGTCCTTTCATTCGATTCCCCTGCTTTCCCAATTTATTTCCTCTGCACTGTACGGAAGATTAACAAGCCCTTCCCTCGTCACAATAACGTAATAATTATCCGTTTTCTGAATCGCTCTTGCAAACTCCCGGGAATGTACAAAACGATTTCCTTCATCGATAAAAATGATACAGTCTTTCTTATTCTCTAAGAATGATTCCCAGTCTCTTCCCTGCAAAACAGCACACTCTTTTTCACAGGAAAGTGAAATACCACTTTCTTCACCATCTTCATAATATTCCCTGATCATTTCCACAAGAGTTGTCTTTCCTGTGGCACTGTCCCCTTTAATTACGGTAATATTTCTCCGAACTTCAAAATCATATCGGACTTTTGCATTTTGAACTACAATCCTGTAACTGCCCTTCATCCGGTTTCCTCCTTAATGCACAAACATTCCTGCAATTGGAACCAGTTCTGCCATACTGTGAACAACCTGATTTGTATTCAATATATTAATTTCAAACTCCTGCTTTCCAAAATCCATGAGATGGCGAAGATTTATCGTAACGTCTCTTTGCTCGCCCATTTTGAGAAGCCACTTCGCACAATTATCTCCGCAGGTTGATGCATTAAAAATTTTGTCTGGAACATGCGCAATCAAAATCAATGTTTTAACTCCACCAGATAACTCTCGGGGTGTGATCGCACCAAGAATCGGGCTGTCAATCACCCGTGCCCCCATAACAGTTGAATGATCAATGTCCTGTATCATCTGGCAGGACAATTCGTCCGTAATCCAGTCATCCTCATATGTATTTTTAAAATAAACTGCGGTATTATAGATTGCCTGTGGCATATCACCATAATAAATATTAAGCATTCGATTCCCCTGCTTTCCCAAAAACTAATATTCACGATTCGTTAATACTCTTATCTAGCAGTATACCCCATTTGGAAAATCTGCGTCAATATCCTGTCATTTGCAAGCACAAATTAACCTGTCTATTCTGCTAAAAATTTACACAAAAATTTTGCAACACTATTTTTATTAATCTTATTGACATTTCTCTATTAATATCATATATTGATATCAATAAATGATATCGTTTATTGATATTGCTATAGCACTTAAAAATCTGCTGTTTTTTCAGCAGTAGACTGACAAGATAACGGAGACAAAATATGGCCAAAAAAGCGCTTGAAACTTTAACTGAATCTATGTTTTACGTCCTGATGGCTTTTTCACAGGGGGAAAAATGTGGTGTGGAAATCACCGATTTTATCCGGGAACTGACCAAAGACCGGGTTCACCTCGGACCGGCAACTCTGTACACGATTCTCGGAAAATTTGAACAGGAAAAACTGATTCACGAAACGGCAGTAGAAGGCCGCAAACGAACTTATGCACTGACGGAGAAGGGATTACAGATTTATCAGGCAGAAGTATTACGTCTGACACAGTGTCTGGCAGACGCAAATAGTCTGATGAAATAATTCAGATCAAACAACCATAAGACTGACAGCAATTCTTATCAACATGTTCTTTCAGGAATTGCTTCGACATATTTGAGAGCGGAGGAAACTATAATGAGTGAGGAGACTACAAAAAAGTATGGAAATACTGTCCATTTTCCTGGTATGACACAGAATACCTGGCATACTGGCTGGAAGAGCAGGCCTCCAAAGGGCTGATTTTAAGCAGCAATGGCTTTTTCGGTCCATTTATATCACTGAAAAAAAAGCAGCCGACACGTATGCGGTATCAGAGCATTTGCGCTCTGCCAAAGACAGATGATGTCGGTGGCATGGTAAGTCTGATTGAAGATATGGGCTGGCATCAGGTGTGTAATGCACGCATCACGGATATTTATGCCACAGAAGATATGAATGCTCCGGATCTGCACTCGGAAGCGGCTACAGAAATCATGGATATCAAGCGAATGCATCGCTTGATAATTTTAGACTATTTAACTTGTCTGCTTCTTTTTTGTGTAATTCCGGTTGTCCAGTGCTTCTATTACCATGATCCACTTGCTTATTATATTGTTGAAGCACTTACATTTTTTGTCTGGTTTACCTTTCGATATATTCGCAGACGCACAAGTTTCTCCAGACAAATACATCTTTTGAAAAAAAATATTCCGTTCTCGGAGCAAGATTATAACCGCTACAAAAGAACCAAAAACTGGCAGCGTATCATTTTTATCATTATACTTGCCATTGAATTCCTTATCCCAAATGTATTTCATTGGATTTGATACGTTGTTATATATAATAAAAGGAAGCAGATTAGCACTTTGATATATTTGCTAATATGCTTCCTTCTCTTAATCTCCATTCCAGCTTATTGCATCTGTTTCATCTACACATCATTTGATGTCTCTGAATATGTTTCAGAAATTGGCACTTTGAGGACTATGTTCCTTTCGGCTACGACAAAATTTTCCGTCCCTTCGCCGGTACTGCCCCTGCGGCCACCGCCGTCACCAGAAAGATCAGTCCCGTTGCCCAGTAACATGGTCCATAAGCAAAACTTCTGCCGGAGATTGTGATTATTCCGCCTACCAGACAGCCTGATATAAAAATCGCGATACCGCTGTTCCATAAACAATAGGCCAGCGTCAGAATCGGTCGTTTCCATTTTCGCAAGCTGCCGTACAGCACCACGCCACCAAGCAGTGGGAACAGAAATGCAAGCCGCATCAACATGGAATACTCTCCATAGCTGAAATGTTCATAAATAATCGTTCCGATGATGCAGAAAGCCGTCACGCCTGCATAGATGATCTGCATTTTTTTCCATTTATTCATATCCGATGTATACAATGTCACTTACCTCTCTTTCTGAAAAACTGTGTCCGTTTGTGGTCAAGATCCCGACTGTCCGCTGCTATTGTTTTGACCCGGTCCGCCCTGACCTGGCTGTCCTCCAGGGCCTCCGTTTCCATTTCCGCCCGGACCGCCCTGTCCCGGATCAGTTCCATCCCCCGGCTGTCCCGATGGTGCATTACTATCTGATTGTCCGTTCTGGTCTGGCATCTGTCCATTCTGCATTTCTCCCGGCTGTCCGCCCTGACTCTGTCCGTTACTGTATACCAGGCTTGACAGGGTTACTTCTGTCGCTGTTTCACCTGTATTTAATGTATACGTTGCTCCTTCTTCCAAATCTGCACAGCTGATGATTACGGAATTGTACTCTCTGGAAGGTGTAAAGCTGATCAGTTCCTTTCCATCCGCATCTGTCAGCGTGATCTCGCCACTCTGGGTATCATCCAGATTGATCAGCATGGATCCCTGACTGGAATCATCCCCGAAATTCTGTGCCATGCCGCTCATGCCTGCTGCCACAACCGTTCCTCCGGTGATCGTTGCCGTTCCGTTATAATCCATTGCACCATTTCCATCATTTGCCGGTCCTGTCACAAAAATTGTTCCTCCACTGACCGTCAGATCCCCGTTACTGTCAATACCATCACCAGTTGCATCAATGGTTATCTGTCCGCCGGAAATATTGATATAGGCATCTTCAGCCGCGGAAAATGGATCTCCGCCACCCGGCCCGTTACTGTTGCTGCTGTCATTTCCACCGGCTGCGTTCAGTCCGTCATCGCTGGCTGTAATATCGATCACACCACCGGAAATATCTATTGTCTGTCCCTCCAGTCCTTCGTAGCACTGACTGATGGTGATGGTTCCATCAGAAATATCTGTTGTGCTGTCTGCGTGAATACCGTCATCTCCGGTACTTAAATCAAATGTTCCTGCATTAATGTAAACATCTCCGTTGGAGTGAATACTGTCATCAGCAGAATCAATGTGGTACGTTCCACCGTTGATCTGAAGTGCAGAAGTTGCCTTAATACCTTTCGTACTTGTATCCGAGTCAGACTCTGTCGTTTCCCCGTTATCTTGCATATTGCCAGGTCCCTTATCACCCATCGAATTTTTGCTCTGTACGTTGGCACTTCCACCACCGGCTGTAATCTCATAAGTACCATCATCCAGCTGAACCACATAAGAAGCTGAAATTCCATCGCCATCGGCATTCAGCGTAAAACTTCCGTTTGCCACATATACAAAACCTTTATTTTCATCATCCGCATTTTCGCTGTGGATCGCATCTCCACCGGAAGTAATGTCAAAGGTTCCGTCTGCAATGCGGACACTGTCTTTACCGGAAAGTCCCTGTTTTTCTGCAGAAATAGTATAAGTTCCTCCTGTCACCACCAGATCGTCCTTGCATACAATACCATGTGCTGCGGATGTCACATTTAACGTTCCTGTTCCGTTGATAGTCAGGTCACCTTTTGCAAAAATTGCGCCATCAATATTGCTGTCATCTTCTGTGGTAGTTCCATTGGAAACAACCGTATTTTCACTGCCATCTGCCAGCGTCAAAAATACCTTATCTGCCTGTCTGACATACACTGCTGCGCCGCTCTCATTTGTAATGGATACATTGTCAAATACAAGCTGCACTTTTTCGGAATCTTCCACATCAATCACAATACTTCCATTGCTCAAAGTACCGCTGATGAGATATGTTCCTTCACTTGTAATCGTCACCGTCTGCCCGTCAATGGTCACTGCATCACTGTCACAGCTGCTGTTTTCATTATCCAGCGTGATCGCTGTGCATTCGGATTCATCATAGAACGCATCCAGATCCCGTTTCGTAAACATGTCACTTGTATCCAGTAAACTTATCTTTCCCTGCGTACTATCCGCAGAATCTCCACTTTCCGCCTCTGCACTGGATTGTGTATTTGATGTATTGGTACCGCAGCCAGCCATAATACCGGAAAGAGCCATCGTGCCGATCAGCATTGCAATCATGATTCTTCGTTTTTTCATTTTTTCCTCCCGCGCTTATGCGCACACTCTATTTTCTGATTACACCTGATTTCTTCGTAAAACGTTCACTTCATTTATCAGATATTATTTCTATAGTAACTGGTTACCGACTTCCTGATTGGTCATCATAATTTCCAGATTTCCATTGCGGCAGCGCAGTTCATCAATAAACTCTTTTTCCTTTGCAGGATCTTTTAACTTCACTTCATAGGTCAGCTTGAACAGGCTTCCCATGTTGGTTGTTTTTACCTTTACAAGGTTATTTTTCTCTGTGTACTGTTCCATCAGATCATCAAACACCTGTGTGTAATCCAGATCTTCCGGGATGGTAATGATCAGCTGTTTTTCACTGATCTGGCGTCTGTCCCAAAGGTTTATATGTACGTAAGCCACCATGATCAGTGACAATACCAAGGTAAAAACGGCTGCATAACCAAGATATCCCATTCCTGTGATCAGTCCGGTTCCCATTGCGATAAAAATGGCTCCGATGTCTTTGGCACTTCCCGGAACGCTTCGAAAACGAACCAGGCTGAATGCTCCTGCCACAGCCACACCTGCACCGACATTTCCGTTTACCATCATGATGACCACGCATACTACAGCAGGTAAAATGGCAAGTGTCCGGACGAAACTTCCGTTATGCCGCGTTTTATAACTGTAGGCGCATGCGAGGACGATGCCGAGCACCAGTGACACCCCGATGCATAATAAAAACTGACTCACCGGAATCACCGATGTGGTTGAGCTGTCAAAAATTCCCTGAAAAAATGTGTTTATCATATCTGTTTTTCTCCTTTACTATCTCCTAACAATGCATACTGATTCGTCTGTTTTGTCCCGCCTCCATCAATAAGGTTTTATAGGCGGTTCCGTACTTCGAAAATGAAGTGCGGTAAATGTGATGTTCTGTCAAAAAGTGATTAAGCCAAAGCGGCATTGCATGCCCGATCTTGATCTCCGTCAGCACCTGCCCCGGCTGTAAAAGTTCTCTGCCGTAAACCGGACTGCTTAAATTCAGATCTTCGGTTCGCCATAATATATGCTGGTCGAAAGTGATGCGGAGTTCATGATCGTCTTTGCCGTAAAAAGCTTCCCTTTCATAGGAAAGATACATCGCCGGCTGGATTTCCTGATACAGGCTCAATGCGTAATCCAGTTCCGAGCATATCTGACTGTGGGGGATTACATCTGCCCGCTGACACAGATACTGCATCGCATCCTCGTAGCTTGCGCTGATTCTGCGTTTGTACACAACCTTTTTGTATTTTTTCTTTGACTCGATAAAGGCGTTTGTTTCCGGGGTTGCCTGACCATAAGTCCGAAGACGAATTTTTTCTTTGTAAACGTGATTTTCTATGGAACGCCGGATCAGCAGATACTGTGGTGTGTCAAAATACAGGTTGCAAATGGTGCTTCTGCCAAAAGCATCTGCGATCATGTACTGCTTCATAACTTCCTTTAACTCAGATTGCTGTTCTAAAGTCAACATGTATTTATATTCATATCGTTTGAAAATTTTTTGTGCTTCCATTTGGTTTTGCCCTCCTTTTACAGAGAGTTTACAAAGAGAACCTTAATTGAACTTTAAAACGCTTAAAGTTTTTAAATTAGTTTCTTTTATGGCTAAACGGAAGGTTATAAAAAGAGAGCAGGCTATTTTGTTCCGGCGGCTAACAATCGCCTGCCAGAAAAAAATAGCCTGCTCTCTTTAATTTACGTTTTATAACACATTCAATCGTATTAACTACATCATACGATTTTCAAAATCTTGCAATTCATCTGAGTACCTTTTACTGGTCTCAATAACTTTTGGTTTATACTTTTCTTTTTTAGATTTCTCTAGCAGAAATGCAATTACACCAATAGCCGCAATGCATAAACCGATTAAAATTACAATGGTAAAATCATTTTCTCCCACTACTCTCTCTTTTCTGTATTTGCATTATGCTAACTTTTAACTGTATTTTTCGTTTAATATTTCCGCCAGTTTATGTATCGAATTTGACAATGTCTCATAACAGATTCCGTAAGTTACCAGTTCTGCTCCATATGGATCCAGAATCTCCAGTTCATCTCCGGTCAGATCTGTCAGTACTTCTACATTCTGTGCGCCTTCCATCTCCAGTACTTTTTCCTTTGATGCCTGATCAAAGGTCAGAATCAGCGTCGTTTCCCCAAAATCCGTTGATTCCAGCTGGCTGGAAGTATAATTTTCCAGTGTAATACCGTTGCTGATCATGACCGCTTCCGCCTTCTGGTTCAGTGGCTCCGGAAAAAGCACCACAAAGCCTCTCGCCAGTATCTCCACCGGGAAGTTTAATACTTCCCGCTGCAGAATGGCTGCAGCCATGGGTTCCCGGCAAATTGCACGTTTCCCCGCAAAGATTATCTTCTCTATTTTTTCCAAATTTTCACCTCATTATTAATTTGAGCAAATACTCGTAGCTAATGTATACTACTCATTTTAATCACTAGCTGTTACACAGCTTTATCAGAAGCCTGTCAGACTTCGATCACTTGATGTCCTGCTGCCTTTAGCAGACGGTTCATAATTGCATGCCCGATACGCGGTGTAGCAAAACTCTCGGAAAAGATCACATCCACATCCCGCTCATCAAAATCGCGCAAAATCGCATACAGATGCTGGGCAATGCTATCTTCGTTCTGACGGCTTCCGGTACTTTCAATCACATCTCCAAAATAGCGGGCACGAGTCTCATCGGTGCAAATGATACCGACTTTCTCTCCTTTTTGATGATGCTCCCGGGTCAATTCATTGATGCGCTGTACAACGGCATCTGCCTCACCGGATACGATGGTCAGATTTGCCTTCGGCGCATAGTGTCTGTACTTCATGCCCGGTGCTTTCGGGTGTACATTTGGATCTGCACTGGTAAATCCAGGATCGTCCCGCACTTCCCCGATTACTTCTGAAAGCATATCTTTTGTAATATAACCCGGGCGCAGGATCATCGGAATCTCTTCACTCAGATCAATAATAGTCGATTCAATGCCGATTCCCACAGCGCCGCCATCCAGGATCATTGGGATCTTACCTTTCAGATCCTCATACACATGCTCGGCAAGTGTCGGGCTTGGTCTGCCTGAAGTATTTGCACTCGGTGCTGCGATATAACCACAGCTTTCACGGATCAATGCCAGTGCCGTCGGGTGCGATGGCATACGAACAGCCACGGTATCCAGACCGCCGGTTGTCTCATAAGGAACCGCATCACTCTTGCGAAAGATCATCGTTAATGGCCCTGGCCAGAATGCATCTGCCAGTGCCTTTGCCTGCGGCGGAATGTCCGCAGTGATTTTATCCAGCGCCTCAAAATCAGCAATGTGTACGATCAGTGGATTGTCAGACGGACGCCCTTTTGCTGCATAAATTCGTTTCGCCCCTTCCGGCAGTAACGCGTCTGCTCCCAGTCCATAAACTGTCTCTGTCGGAAAGCCAACCAGTCCGCCTTCACAGATAATTTCGGCAGCTTCCCGTATAATACTCATATCCGGATGCATGGCATCCACTTTTTTTACCTGTGTAATAATTGTCTTTTTTTCATCTAAAATATTTGTATTCATGCAAAACAGTATACCACAAAAGATTTTACTTGTCAGCACCTGTCACCTGCGAGTATACTATAGTATATTTATGAAGAAAGAATGAGGGTTTTGAAATGAATATTACAAAAAGTTCTTTTGGAATCACCACTGACGGCGAAGAAGCATTTTTATATCGACTGGAAAATGCATCCGGCGCATATATCACTGTTACAAGCTTTGGTTGCCGTATTGTAAGCATCTGTGTGCCGGACAAAAATGGCGAATTACGAGACGTATGCCTTGGCTATGACACCCTTGCAGAATATGAAAAAGATACCGCAAGCTTCGGTGCCGTTGTCGGCCGCCATGCAAATCGTATCGAAAAAGGTACCTTCACACTGAATGATAAAACTTATCATCTGGCCATCAACAACGGTCCAAACCACCTGCACGGCGGTATCCGCGGATTCCACTACTATAATTGGGATTCTGAGCAGATTGGAAATTCCGTTCGTTTCACACGTATTTCCCCAGATGGAGAAGAAGGCTATCCTGGTACACTGACCATGAGTGTGACTTACTGCTGGAGTGAAGATAATGAGCTTTCCATCACTTATGATGCATCCAGCGATCAGGATACAGTATTCAACACAACAAACCATTCCTATTTCAATTTGAACGGCGAAGCTTCCGGTTCCGTGCTGGAGCACATTTTGATGATCAACGCTGATCAGTACACCGAGACAGACGAAAATGATCTGACCACAGGTGTGATCTCTGACGTGGAAGGTACACCGTTTGACTTCCGCAAACCGAAGCCAATTGGACAGGATATTTTTGCAGAACATCCACAGCTGAAATATTCCAAAACCTATGACCATAACTTTGTATTAAACGGAAGCGGATTGAAAGAAGCTGCAACGTTATATGCAGAAGAATCCGGTATCCGCCTGACCTGCTTTACCGATCAGCCTGGCATGCAGCTTTATGTACCGGCTCAATCACCTGCTGCACATGGAAAAAATGGTATTTCTTATCCAGCCTACGGAAGCGCATGCCTGGAGACACAGCATTTTCCAAATGCAACCAGCCATCCAAACTTTCCATCCGTTATTTTAAAAGCCGGTGAAACTTTTAAATCTAAAACCGTATTTCATTTTTCTGTAACATCACCGAAACGATAAGGAGTGATTTTTTATGTCGATGGAACAGTATCGTGCCGCCCAAAAAGCTGGCAAAAAAGAATTACAGACACTGGCTGCACAGAAACTTCCCACTGAGATGCCTGCTTTGGATGCCATTCTGGAGCATACAGACATCAGCGGTGAGATTCCTCTTGGACTGGTAGACATTCCTACGGAACTGATTGTCGGCACAAAAACAATTGGGCGCACATCTTCTTTTGCGCCTAATTTTATGCCTATTCTCGGCGAAAATACTGAATTTGCCGCAAAATGGGCTGCTTTGTGCGACGCACATCTCCGGGAAGGAATCCGTGATCCGATCGTCGCCTACGAATACATGAATCACTATTATGTACAGGAAGGTAACAAACGTGTCAGCGTACTGAAATTTTTTGATGCCATCAGTGTACCAGGTTACGTCACCCGCATCATCCCGGCCAGAGAAGATACCAAAGAAAGCCGTCTTTATTACGAATTTCTGGAATTTTACAACGCTACCAGCATTAATTATCTGTTTTTCAGCAAAGAGGGCTCCTATCTGCATCTCGCCTATCATCTCGGGCACCGTCGTTATGAGCGCTGGAGCATGGATGACCGGATCATTTTCCGCTCCTGCTACAATCGCTTTGCAGACGCCTTTAAGGAACTCGGTGGGGATCATCTGCATATGACGGTCGGAGACGCCATGCTGATTTATCTGGATTTGTTCGACTACAATCAGTTAAAAGATGAAACACCTTCTGAGATCAAGGAAAACCTGAAAAAAATGTGGGCGGAATTTGAGCTAAAAAATGCGCAGGAGACACCTTCGGTAAAATTTGATCCGTCGCCGGTGCAGAAAAAAAATATTCTGACCAAGCTTCTAAGCCCTTCTGAAGAGGAAACAATTACACGCATTGCATTTATTAACCGCAAGACACCAGAGACCTCCAGCTGGACTTACGCGCACGAACTTGGCAGACTGTATCTGAAAGATGCTTTCCACGGTACCGTACAGACCAAAGCCTATGATGACATTTCCGGAACAGACAATGCCATTACTGCCATTGAGCAGGCTATTGCAGACGGATACGAAATGATTTTTACCACATCACCGGAATTTTTGAGTGCCAGCCTGCGAGCTGCTGTCAATCATCCGGAAGTAAAAATTTTAAACTGTTCACTGAATTCTTCCCACAAATACATCCGCACTTATTACGGCCGCATGTATGAGGCGAAATTTCTGATCGGTGTGCTGGCCGGCATCATGACAGACACCAACAAAATTGGTTATATCGCAGATTATCCGATCTATGGTATGACCGCCAATATCAATGCATTTGCCCTTGGTGTTAAAATGGTAAATCCAAAGGCAAAAATTTATCTGGAATGGTCCACCTTAAAAGAAAACGAGCATGTCGACCTTACCGCAAAACTTTATTCCATGGGAGCTACTTATATTTCCCATCAGGATATGATCATTCCCCGGAAGATCACCCGCCAGTTCGGTCTGTTCCGTGTCAATGGAGAGACACCTGTGAACCTTGCTTTTCCAGCATGGAACTGGGGTAAATATTACGAAAGAATTATTCGAAATGTCCAGAACGGCATCTGGAATACAGAAGAAAAATCAGATGCAAACAAAGCGTTGCATTACTGGTGGGGCATGTCCTCCGATGTAATTGACGTTGTCTGGTCTTCAGCAATTCCAGATGAAACACGACATCTGCTGGATACCTTGAGCAACGCCATACGCAATTATGAGTTCAATCCTTTTGACGGAATTTTGCATTCCCAGCAGGGAACAGTATCCAAAGATGCCACCCACAGCCTTAGTCCACACGAAATTATTTCTATTGACTGGCTGGCAGACAACATCATCGGACGCATTCCAACCGCAGATGAACTCCGGGAAGATGCACAGAACGTTGTTCGACAGGAAGGTATCCGCAAGGAGGAACCAACACTATGAGAATCATGGCAATCTCCGATACAGAATCAACTGCATTGTGGGATCATTATAACAGCAACAAGATCACAAACACAGACCTGATCCTCTCCTGTGGAGATTTAAATCCGCAGTATCTGTCTTTTCTCGTCAGCTGTACGAATCTGCCGCTGCTTTACGTACACGGCAACCATGACGAGAAATATGACCAGACACCGCCGGAAGGCTGCATCTGTATCGATGACAAAATCTATGTACACGAAGGCATCCGCATCCTTGGATTAGGCGGATGCATGCCGTACAAGCCCGGCAAATATATGTATACAGAAAAAGAAATGAAGCGGCGCCTGTTACATATCAAACATCAGTTGATTTTCTATCATGGTTTCGATATTTTGCTGACCCATGCACCGGCACAGGGTCTTGGAGATGGCGATGATCATGCCCACCAGGGATATGAGACATTCGTAAAACTCTTGGATAAATACCAGCCAAAATATATGGTGCATGGGCATATGCATCTGCAGTACAGTGCTTCTCTCAAGCGTACCATACAGTACAACAATACGCAGATTATCAATGCATATGAAAAACATACCTGGGATTATTAGGTCTTGTTTGTCTGTGTAAGGAACAAAATGGAAAAACTCCAATGCAGGCACGATGGAGTTTTTCCATCTTTGTTCCATTTACACGACGGCGCTGTGTGCCATCTTTATTCCTTAAACGGCAAACAAGGTTGTAAAGCGGACATTCGTAATTCGCTTTCGCTATTTGCTCATGAACGTACTTGAAGTGAGGGAATGCTTATTCTGCGTTCAAATATTCACAGATGCCTTTTTGTAACGCCTCTACCAGTTTTTCCTGATATGCTGCACTTATCAGACGGCTTTCTTCCTCCGGATTTGATAAAAATCCGCATTCCACGATCACCGTCGGCGCTGTTGTATTTTTCAATATATAATAACTGGTATTTTCTTTCGCCACCCGATGATTCTCCGGATCTGCATTTTCGATCAGGCTTTTTTGCAATATTTCCGCAAGTTTCTTTCCCTCTTCTGATTCGGAATAATAAAATACCTGTGCTCCTTTTGCAGAACTGTCAATATAACTGTTCTGGTGGATACTGACCACCATATCCGGCTGTTCGGAATCCATTTTTGCCACGCGGTTTTTCATATCTGACGTTTTTTCATTTGATGCATTTGCATCTGCCAGATTTCGATCATCAGTTCTCGTCATAACAACTCGAATATTTTGTTTCTCCAGACTCTTTTTCAGTTTCAGGGCGATGGCCAGATTAACTTCTTTTTCTTTTGTTCCGGCGACACCGATCTTGCCCGGATCGTTTCCACCATGTCCACTGTCGACGCAGATGCAATACTCTGCTTTCTTCACGCTGCGGTTCATGACATTGTATTGCGTTGCTCGCGGCATTCGTATAGCAGCAATTATCAGGCAAAATACCAGCATGAAAATACTAATTCTTTTTTTCACCAAAATACCCGAACACATATAATCTCACTTATAATGTATTCAAACACTCTCCTGGTATGACTTTCAAGTCGAACGCACGTGAGACTTGGTGCGTGATTCTGGTCAGCGTAAGCTGACATATTCTTCTCAGAATCACTGCACATCCTCGCGGAGCGTTTATCTCAGTCGGAGATTGTACTCCCACTG
>NZ_CAKRAS010000040.1 GCF_934295145.1 uncultured Eubacterium sp.
AGAATTTTTCCATGGAATGCTGGAAATTGTAGACCGCGATACACCGGTTACTGTATTTGTAGGTGAAGATGCACAGCGTTCTCTGAGTGAACGAGTAGTAAAATTCCTGCCGCGTGTTTGTGCAAACTACACAGTAATTGATTCCAAAGACTACGAACTGAAAGGAATCAGCGAGGAATTCCGTGGAAATCTGTCTCATCTTGTGACCCATGCTGTAACACAGCGTATTGATGCACATATGGAGCAGATCAATTGCCATCCAATGGAAATCAGAAGATATTATCGTCAGTTTGATTATTAATGAATGTGAGCAAAAAGACAAATAATGATTCTGCGTGCTGAAAGAAGAACAAAGATGAAGTGACAAGAGGACTGCTGAAAATCAATGTTATGTTTTTCGGCAGTTCTCTTATTTGTGCAGGATATAAAAAACGAGGAGGGAATGTATGAAACTGGGAATGTTTACCAGTGGCTATCAGTATTATCCGCTGGAAGTTGCGTTTCAGGATGCGAAAAGAATCGGCTATGATTATATAGAACTCTGGGGAGGGCGTCCCCATGCATTTCCACCGGATCTGAAACGGGGCGGGATAGAACAGGTAAAGAAATTGATCGAAGTTTATGAAATGCCGGTTCATGTGTATACACCGGAGCACAATGCATATCCTTACAATTATATGATCGGAGATTCCAGCCAGCGTAAGGAAGCAGTAGATTATCTCAAAACAGCAATTGAAATGGGAAAAGAAATGGGGGCAGAATACACACTTATTTCTACCGGTCACGCGGAAAATACCATAAGCAGCAGACAAATTCAGGAGCGACTGGTTGAAACACTGAGAGAACTGGCAGAATATGCACAAAAGATCCAGGAACCGATTTTGCTGGAGACACTGACTCATTTTGAAACAAATGTATGTACTACCGCAAATGATCTGCAGGAAGTACTTGAGATGGTGGATTCTCCCTTTTTATACGGAATGTGTGATGTGGTAGTGCCATCCATTGAAGGCGAAAGTGTGATGGATTATTTTACGAAACTGGGTGACCGTTGCAGACATCTCCATCTGGTGGATTGTGATGGCAGCAGTGAGACACATGTCATTCCGGGGGATGGTGAGCTCCCGCTTCCGGAACTTCTGGAGGAAATACAGCACTTCGGTTATCATGACACAGCTACCATTGAGCTGGTAACAGCTTATATCCGGGAACCGTATGTGTATGCAAAACGGGCACATGACAGAGTGCGGCAAATGCTGTTGGAAGGAAAGGGAGGATGTTAAACATGGAGAAAAAGATTAAAGTTGCAGCTGTAGGAGACAATTGCGTGGATGCTTATGATCAGACAGGTGATGCATTTCCGGGAGGAAATCCGGTGAATGTTGCCGTATATACAGTCCGTCTTGGCGGGGAAGCATCTTATACCGGTGTCGTGGGAGACGATGCATATGGGAAATTAATGAAGGAGTCAATTGCAAAAAAAGGGGTGGATATTTCTCATTTGAAAGTGATGCCTGGCAGTACGGCTGTGACACACGTGGAAATCATAGACGGAGAGCGTATTCTCGGAGACTATGAGGAAGGCGTTATGGCTGAATTCAAGCTGAGCGAAGAAGATATTGAATTTCTTGGAAGCCATGATCTGGTCGTATCCGGAATCTGGGGGATGATAGAGAATGATCTTGAGAAAATCAAGGCTTGTGGCACCAGGATTGCTTTTGACTTTGCAACGAAATATGAAAGCCCTGTGATTGATATCGCAATTCCATTTGTGGATTATGCATTTTTTGCCTATGATGGAGAAGATGAAGAATGGATGCGAAACTTCATGGAAGAAATGCAGGAAAAAGGAGCAAAGACCGTCATTGTCACCAGAGGTACAAAAGGAAGTATTGCTTATGACGGCACAAGTTATACGGAGTTTGGAATTATCCCATGCGACGTTGTGGATACAATGGGAGCCGGTGACAGTTTCATTGCAGGCTTTTTATATGGTGTGTTACAGGGAAAATCATTACAGGAAAGTATGGAACAGGGAGCAAAGAACAGCAGTGTGACACTGGGATATAGCGGAGCCTGGTAAGATCGAAATGAAAGAAAAGCGTCCTTTGCAGGGCGCTTTTCTTTATCAGAGACTTATTTTACAGCCCCTTTTTGTATTATAATCACATGATTTGGCTGCTAAATTACAAAATTTCCGGTTTCAAGTGGAAAGAAAACGTATAATGAGTATCGTCCAGGCGATATTCTTTTGCCAGCTGAGGACCACAGCTTCCGGAACCGATACCACTCTGTCTGTAATCGATACAGAATACGGTGTATCCGGATTTCTCCAGTTCATAATTATGACCTTTTGTGGTCAGTTCTTCTTCTGTATACTCGGACAGATTAAAGGAAATCGGCTGCTCGTTATATACGGTCAGTTTCCGGCTGTCATCAGCAACACTGACATATTCGCAATGATAGTGGCTTCCGTTTTCCTGCGGACGCATGTAATCTTCATGCAGATCACAGACACGGGAAGTAAATTTGCCAAGATAGCTTGCCCGGCGTTTGTCGATATAGCTCTCATGAGGTCCGTATCCAAAGTATTCTGCCTGATTCATACGTTTTGACAGGAACAGGCGGATACCAAGTCGAGGGAGAAATGCCTCATTTGCCTGGAATGGATTGTCATTTTCTGTCACATCCTCGAAGTATTCGCCATACATGCCTCGCATGATCGCATCCCGCTCAATCTCCATGCTGGATCTGACAATTCCATCCGGTGTGATGATCCATTCTGCATCAATATCCAGGAAACGCTGCCGGAAGACAGGTGCCATGGAAGATGTTGTGTGCAGTTTCAGGGAACCATCTGCCAGTGCTTCGACAGTAGTATCATAAGCACGCTGTGTCATTTTATCATAACCTGCTTCATACCACAGTGTTTTAACTACACGGTCATTATCTGTCGGTGCACGCCAGATATTCATTTCCATCGGACGTTTTAAGAAGCTGTGATTTTTGTAGATCATGCTGTCAAACATACCGGTGAGTTTGTTGTATACATAGACGAAGTCAACACCGTTGATCGTAATGACACGATCATTTTCTGTATAAGTAATAGCAGAAGCGGTGCCATTTGCGGCACAAGAGCAGGAGTCTGCAGCTGCTTTTTCTGCATCCAGCAGAGCGGTTAATGTATCCGTGCAGTCTTCGTTCAACATGATCTGGTCAAAACCTAGTTTGAAACCAGCTGGTGTAAATGGCTTTTCATGTAACTGATGAGAACGGATGATAACAGAGCAGGCACCGTTTTCTAATGGCTTGATCGGCAGCTGCACGGTCTTTTTGCTTCTTGGAGCAACATCTAACAGATCAGTATCCCGGATCTCACCGGAAGCAACTGCCATACCATTTTGCAGGATTTCATAGGTCAGATATAATTCTTCTTTTAAGTTTGTAAAATCCAGATTGTTCTGCAGGATATAAGTACCGGAAGCAGCATTCTCCAGATGTACACGAACCGGACGATGTACATTTTTATATTCTTTTAGACCAGTGCTTGGCGTACGGTCCGGGTAAACAAGTCCGTCCATACAGAAGTTGCCATCGTGCGGATATTCACCGGAATCACCGCCGTAATAGAATTTTTTACGGCCGTCATTGGTGGTTCCCATATAAACACCGTGATCACACCATTCCCAGACAAAACCGCCCACGAAAGTGTCATATTGTTCCTCTAACTGATAGTAGTCCTCGATATCTCCAGGTCCATTTCCCATAGCATGGACAAATTCGCACTGAATAAACGGTTTATCCGGGTTATTGCCCAGATATGCATGCATTTCCGGAATTGCAGCGTACATACGGCTGCGCAGATCGATATTGGAGAAATCGGTTTTTCCGCGTTTTGGATTGCGCGGATGGTGCATGGAACTCTCATAGTGGGTCAGTCTGGTTGGATCGTAAGATTTTGTCCAGGCAAGGGCATCTTCAAAGGTGCATCCGTATCCGGCTTCATTTCCCATGGACCAGATTAGTACGCTGGTACGGTTTTTATCACGCATTACATTTTTCTGGACACGGTCTACAACGCTGTCTGTCCAGTCTTCGTTGTCAGATAAAAACGGTGGGAACGGGTTTTTCTTTCCTTCTTTCCAGATATTCAGGTTGTACAGGTTTACAACACCGTGAATCTCTATGTCGGATTCGTCGATGACATAGAAACCATATTCGTCACACAATTCATAAAACTCCGGTGCATTCGGATAATGGCTTGTGCGGATGGCATTGAAATTGTGCTGTTTCATCAGGCTCATATCTTTGCGGATATGCTCCAGTGTAACAGCAGAACCCACATAAGGATCACTGTCATGACGGTTGGCTCCGCGGAAACGGACTTTCTGACCGTTCAGGTATACAATGGCATCCCTGATGCTGATTTCACGGAAACCGATGCGCTGACGGATCGTTTCACTGTCGGTGGACAGCGTCAGTGTATACAGATACGGATGTTCTGCATTCCAGAGTGTGAGGTCGGAAGCAGAAAATGTGATGCTGTCTCCATTGGAAACACCTTCTGCAACAGTGCAGCCGCAGGCAGCGGTCAGTTTGTAAGAAACCGGGATGGATTCACCGGCAAAGGTCAGCGGGATCGTTACATCAGCAGCGGTATAGTTGTCCTTTAACTGCGTCTGGACAAAAAAATCGCGGATATAATTTTGAGGTCTGGCCAATACATAAACATCACGGAAAATACCGGAATTACGGAATTTGTCCTGATCCTCCAGATAACTGCCGTCGCACCATTTCAGAACGAGAACGGCAAGGGTGTTTTCACCTTCCCGCAGAGCATTCGTAATATCAAATTCACCGGTGGAATGAGAAACCTGATGATATCCGATAAATATGCCGTTTAACCATACATAATAACAGGAATCCACACCTTCAAAATTCAGATGGTAAGTTGCGGTTCCTTCCGGCTTCCTGTATGTAAAGCTGCGAACATAAGCACCACATGGATTTTCATGCGGTACATATGGCGGATCAAACGGGAACGGATAGCGTGTATTGGTATACTGATGGATATCGTAGCCGTGATCCTGCCAGTTGGACGGAACCGGAATTGTGTTAAAGTGACGGGTATCAAAGCCTTCTTCGTAAAAAGCTTCCTGACAATCATAAATGCTGTCAAAATACCGGAATTTCCAGTCGCCATTTAACAATAAGAAACGATCCGTTTCCGTACGGCTCCTCCAGTCTGGATCCTGAGCCGGTGATGTCGGAATGTAATAAGCACGCATCGGCTCATCGTTGACACCAAAGGTATGATTGTCTTCAAAATACTTTGGAATAATCATGTAAAAACCCTCCTCATGAAAATGATTTTTTCCCTGAAATAATGAGTAAAAACGTAACCCTCATCTGGGTTTATTATATAAAAAAACAGACCACATAGCAAGGTATGCGGTCCGTTCTTCTGGAAATTATTATACAGTTCACCCGCGCCATTCGCAAAACATCCATTCTGGACTTTTTCGTAGCTTCGCTACTATTTTTGCTCATAAAAAGGCGCTCCCTTCATCACAATATATCCAGATAATTCCTCATGCAAGCATGATCATTATCTGAATACATGTGATGAGTGAACTGTAGGATTATTTCTTGTACTTTGCTTCACAGTATTTGCAGCGATATACTTCATGCTCCGGATCAGTCAGAAGAAAAATCTGATCCAGTTCCTGCTCAATAGATGTGATACAACGTGGGTTTTTGCATTTGATGACATTTGTTACAGATGTCGGAAGTTTTAATGCACGTTTCTCCACGATACGCTCATCTTTGATGATGTTTACAGTAATGTTGTGATCGATAAAACCAAGGATATCCAGGTCCAAGTTGTCGATGTTGCATTCTACTTTCAGGATATCTTTTTTACCCATCTTGTTACTTTTTGCATTTTTGATGATAGCGACACAGCAATCCAGCTCGTCCAGTTTCAGATCATGATAGATGGAAAGGCTCATGCCTGCTTTGATATGGTCTAATACAAAACCTTCTTTGATTGCACCTACGTTTAACATTGCTTATACCTCCATTCCTAATAATGTAAGAATCAGGGCCATACGAACGTAAACGCCGTACTGTGCCTGTTTGAAATATACTGCTCTCGGATCATCGTCTACCTCTGTAGAGATCTCGTTTACACGAGGCAGTGGATGGAGTACCAGCATATCTTCCGGAGCAAGTTCCATTTTTGCTTTGTCTAAGATGTAGAAATCTTTCATGCGGATGTAGTCTTCCTCGTTGAAGAAACGCTCTTTTTGTACACGGGTCATGTAAAGAATATCCAGTTCCGGCAGAGCGTCTTCCAGACGAACCACCTCTTTGAATGGAACGTTGTTCTGTGCAAGGACATCTTCGCGGATATAACTTGGAACACGCAGCTCTTCCGGGGAGATAAGAACAAATTTTACATTCGGGTAACGGATCAGAGCATGAATCAGTGAGTGAACGGTACGTCCAAATTTCAGGTCACCACATAAACCAATGGTCAGATTGTCAAGATGGCCTTTGAGACTGTGAATTGTAAGAAGATCGGTAAGTGTCTGTGTCGGATGCTGATGTCCGCCATCACCTGCATTGATGACCGGGATTGTGGATTTTTCGGAGGCAACAAGCGGAGCACCTTCCTTCGGGTGGCGCATTGCACAAATATCAGCATAACTGGAGATGACACGGATGGTATCGGAAACACTTTCTCCTTTGGCAGCGGAAGAACTGTCAGCACTGGAAAAACCAAGCACAGATCCACCAAGATTTAACATAGCTGCTTCAAAACTGAGTCGTGTTCTGGTACTTGGCTCATAGAAGCAGGTAGCAAGCTTTTTGCCGGCACATGCATGTGCATATTTTTCCGGATTCTTTTCAATATCGTTCGCGAGATTGAGCAATTTATCTGTTTCTTCTACGGATAAATCTAACGGGCTCATTAAATGTCTCATAGGTCTCCTCCTTGATATGTATATATTTTCACAGCTCACATGTGATGTGTGTGTGAACTGTAAGTTTTATCTTAAATATCATATACTATGAAGTTATAAAATTCAATAGGGAGTTGCCGTTGTATGTGTAGAAATTTGACCATTCAGTCAGTGCTTTTGTGCGAAAATTCAGACTTCGTTCGAAACGGGAAAAAAGAACGGAAACGTAAGGAAAATGACTGCGTAAGTGGACTGCAAAAGACACGGAACAGCGCAAGGTTTCATATCTTAAATACAACGGTAAATCGGGGGTTGAGACTGATATGCGGCAGACGGAAAAACTGTTGCAGGGACTTAACTGTCGGCGTGTCCGGGGAGAACTGCCCCGGGAAGTGACGCAGGTGACGTATGACAGCAGAAAAACAGAGCCGGGAGCATTGTTTGTCTGCATTCGGGGAAGCAGGCAGGATGGGCATGCATTTATCCGGGAGGCGGTGGAACGGGGAGCAGCGGTGATCCTGACGGAGGAAGGGGCAATGTATGATGAACAGATAGACAGAATTTGCGACTTGTTTTGCCAGATTTGTGTGTTAGAAACTTCAGATACCAGAGTTGCTCTGGCTTCTATTTCTCGACAATGGTTTGACAATCCTCAGGAAAATTTAAATATTATCGGCGTGACCGGAACAAAAGGAAAGACCACAACAGTCTGGATGATCTGGAAGATGCTTGCGGCGGCGGGAATGAAATGTGGGCTCATCGGAACCATTGAAGTCTGCTACGGTTCCTGGCAGCAGGAAAGCAGTCACACGACTCCGGAATCGTATGAATTGTATGAAATATTGCAGAAAATGGTGGAAAACGGTTGTCAATACGTTGTGATGGAAGTTTCATCACAGGCATTGAAACTGCATCGGGTGGATGGGATCGTGTTTGAAGCTGCTGTTTTTACCAATTTGCGGGAAGACCATATCGGAGCAGGGGAACATGCGGATTTTGCAGAATATGCGGCATGCAAGCACCGGCTGTTTTGTCAGTGCCGTACCGGGATTTTTAATCAGGATGATCCGTACTGGCAGGAGATGCGGCGGGGCAGTAGCTGCAGACAGGTGATTACTTATGGATTTTCAAGACAGGCAGATTATCAGGCTTCTAATTCGCAGCTTTTGCGAGGTAGTGACCGTTTGGCGGTACAGTATGAACTGACCCGGCAGAAGGAAAAGAGGACTGTAGTAGTGAATGCTCCGGGCAAATTTTCGATATACAATTCGCTGGCTGCCATAGCTGTTGCAAAGCATTATCGGCTGCCACAGGAAGCGGTTGACCAAGTATTACACACCATTCAGGTTCCGGGCCGCATAGAAATGATTCCGGTGTCACCGCGTTTTATTGTCATCGTGGATTATGCACATAATGCCATGGCACTGGAAGCACTGCTTACCACTCTGCGGGATTATCATCCGGGGCGGATCATCTGCATTTTTGGCTGCGGCGGCAACCGGGCGTCGGAACGCAGATTTCAGATGGGGGAGGTAGCCGGACGGCTGGCGGATCTTGTGGTGGTGACCACGGATAATCCCAGAGAGGAAGACCCGGAAAAAATTGCGGATGAGATATGCCTTGGACTGGAAGCGGCAAAGGGAAAATACGGACGGATTCCGATTCGGGAAGAGGCGATTGCCTATGGAATTTCCCATGCAAAACCGGGGGATATCGTGGTCATTGCCGGAAAGGGACATGAGACGTATCAGGAGATTCAGGGACAAAAATATCCCATGGATGATCGGAAACTTGCCATGAAGTGCAAGGTTTGGTAAACTAACAGTCAGCAGAGAAGAGTACAAAGGAGTGCTATGGATAAAAATACATTGTATGCAAATATTATTATAGATATTTCTCACGAGAAACTGGATCGGACGTTTCAGTACCGGATCCCGGAGGAACTTAAGGGAGAGATTCACCCGGGAACACCGGTGGAGATTCCTTTTGGCCGCGGAAACCGCAGTGTGAACGGTTATGTAGTGGAAGTGACGGACCGGGCGGAGTTTGATCCATCCCGGCTTAAACCCATCCGCCGGATCCTGCGGGATGGAATCCCTATCGAAGGGCAGCTGATCGCCCTTGCGGCATGGATCCGCGAAAACTTCGGCGGAACCATGAATCAGGCATTGAAAACGGTGATTCCGGTGAAGCAGAAAACTGCGGAGAAGGAGAAACGCCTGATCTGGCTGAAGCCAGATGCCGTAACGGCGAAGGCGCTGCTCGGAGAGTTGCGACGCAAGCATCAGACCGCGCGAGCGCGGCTGATGGAAGCGCTGCTTAAGCAGTCTCCGCTGCCCTATGAGACCGTGACACAGAAGCTGAATATTACAGCTTCTGTGATCCGTGCCATGCAGGAGCGGGAACTGATCCGTGTGGAAACGGTTCGTAACTGGAGAAATCCACTGGACCGGATGAAAAAGCAGGGGAGCGTAGTGGCATTAAATCCGACGCAGCAGCGCATCGTGGATGAGATTCTGGCAGGATGGCAGCAGAGAGACCTGCGCCCCTGCCTGATCCACGGCGTCACCGGCAGCGGCAAGACGGAAGTATATATGGAGATTATTGAGTCCGTGGTGAAATCCGGGAAACAGGCCATCGTGCTGATCCCGGAGATTGCGCTGACGTTTCAGACCGTCCTTCGTTTTTACAACCATTTCGGAGACCGGGTATCTATTTTGAATTCCCGGATGTCCGCGGGAGAGCGTTCGGATCAGTTTGAACGGGCGAAAAACGGGCTTTTGGATGTTATGATCGGACCTAGATCTGCATTGTTCACACCTTTTCCAAATTTAGGTGTTATCATCATGGATGAAGAGCACGAAGCAGCTTACAAAAGTGAGACAGTTCCACGGTATCATGCCAGGGAGACCGCCATCGCCAGAGCCGAAATGTGTGGTGCAGGTGTGGTACTTGGTTCCGCAACGCCATCCGTGGAAAGCTATGACCGGGCAAAACAGGGACTTTACAGGCTGTTTGTCATGAAAGAGCGGGTCAGTGCCAGACCATTGCCAACGGTATATACCGTGGATCTGCGGGAAGAATTAAGAAACGGAAATCGTTCGATTTTCAGCGATAAATTGCGGGAACTGATCAACGACCGTCTGGAGAAAAAAGAGCAGATCATGCTGTTTTTAAACCGCAGAGGTGTAGCAGGATTTGTGTCCTGCCGTTCCTGCGGGGAAGTAATCAAATGTCCGCATTGTGACGTGTCACTGAACCTGCATAATAACGGAAAATTAGTCTGCCATTACTGCGGCTATGAGCAGCCAATGGTGAAAAACTGTCCTTCCTGCGGTTCTCCTTACATTGGAGGATTTAAGGCGGGTACGCAGAAAATCGAGCAGAGTGTAAAGCAGCAGTTCCCGGGAGCCAGCGTGCTGCGGATGGATCTGGATACGACCCGGAAAAAAGACGGATATGAACAGATTTTGTCTGCCTTTTCCAACCATGAGGCAGACATTCTGATCGGTACACAGATGATCGTCAAAGGACATGATTTCCCAAATGTGACGCTGGTTGGTATCCTGGCGGCGGATCTGTCCCTGCACATCAGCGATTACCGGGCACCGGAGCGGACATTTCAGCTGCTGACGCAGGCGGCGGGCCGTGCAGGCCGTGGCTGCCGGCAGGGAGAGGTTGTGATCCAGACGTATCAGCCGGAGCATTATAGCGTGGTGACAGCAGCAGCGCAGGATTACGAAGCATTTTTTGAACAGGAAATCTTTTTACGTGAGATGCTGCATTATCCGCCCAAATGGCATATGCTGGTCATTCATGCAGCGGCTTCGCAGGAAATGCTGGTCAAACAGGCACAAGATATGTTAAAATATAAGATACTGACCAAAACAGAGGAAGATGCGGCAGAAGTACAGGTTGTTGGACCGGCAGATGCGGCAGTTTCCAGGGTAAATGATATTTTTCGCAAGGTTCTTTATATCAAAGCAGCGGATTACAAGAGGCTGGTCAGTATTAAAAATATGCTGGAGACTTACATCAGTGAGGATGCGGCATTTCGGACTGTAACGATTCAGTTTGATTTTGATCCGATGAACGGATTCTAACTAATAGAGGAAACGAGGAGAGAAAAATGGCACTTAGAACAATCAGAATCATGGGTGATGAGGTATTAACAAAAACATGTCGTGAGGTAAGCAAGATCACACCGCGTATCTCCGACCTGATCTACGATATGCTGGATACAATGTATGAGGCATGTGGCGTTGGACTGGCAGCACCACAGGTTGGCGTACTCCGCAGAATCGTTGTTATTGATGTGGGAGAAGGTCCGATCATCATGGTAAATCCGGAAATCATTGAGACATCCGGCAGCCAGACCGGCGATGAGGGATGTTTGAGTCTTCCGGGAAAAGCCGGTCAGGTAACCCGACCGAATTATGTAAAAGCAAAAGCATACGATGAAAACATGGAACCATATGAGATTGAGGGCGAAGGCCTGCTGGCAAGAGCCATCTGCCATGAGCTGGATCATCTGGATGGTCATATGTATGTGGAAAAAGTAGAAGGCGAGATCCACGACGTACAGTACGCTGATCCGGAAGATGAGGAAGACTGGGAAGAAATTGAGGAAGAGTAATATGCGAGTAATATTTATGGGAACCCCGGATTTTTCCGTGGGAACGTTAGAAGCACTGATCAGGGCAGGACATGAAGTTGTACTTGCGGTAACACAGCCGGACAAGCCAAAGGGCAGAGGAAAAGCCATGCAGTTTCCGCCGGTCAAAGAAGCAGCGCTGGCGCATAATATTGAAGTTTATCAGCCCCGCCGTGTACGGGAGCCGGAGTGTGTGGAATATTTGAAGACATTTCATGCAGACATTATTGTGGTAGTTGCTTTTGGACAGATTCTGCCAAAAGAGATTCTGGAAATGCCAAAATACGGCTGTGTCAACGTACATGCTTCTCTGTTACCAAAATACAGAGGTGCAGCACCGATCCAGTGGGCTGTTATTAATGGAGAAAAAGTTTCCGGCGTCACAACCATGCGTATGGATGAAGGCCTGGATACTGGCGATATGATCATGAAAGAAGAAGTCGTTCTGGATGAAAAGGAGACCGGAGGAAGCCTGTTTGACCGTCTGAGCGAAGTTGGCGCAGATTTATGTGTCCGTACACTGAATGCCATTGAAAACGGGACTGCTACTTATACAAAGCAGGATCATGAGGCAGCGACCAAGACAACACTGATCAAAAAGCAGTTTGGCATCATTGACTGGACAAAACCGGCGGCAGAGATCGAATGTCTGATCCGTGGTTTAAATCCATGGCCGAGTGCATATACTTATCTCAATGGAAAGACATTGAAAATCTGGGCGGCAGCTGTAAAGGATGAGACATCAGACAAAGCACCGGGAGAGCTGGCAGTTGTGACAAAGCATGAAGTCGGCGTACAGACCGGAGAGGGTATTCTGATGCTGGAGGAAGTACAGCTGGAAGGCAAAAAACGCATGAGTGCAGATGCATTTTTGCGTGGAAATGCCTTAAGCGAAGGAATGAAACTGGGAAACTAAGCACGTATCGTATAGTTTCAGAATTAAGCAGAAAGAAGTGAAAAATATGCCTTACGGATATTATGGTTTTTATTGGATGGATTATACTTATATACTTGTGATTATCGGAGCGATCATCTGTCTGGCAGCATCGGCAAAAATGAACAGTACCTTCAGTTACTATCAGAGAGTGCGCAGCATGTCAGGAATGACAGGTGCCATGGCTGCAGAGCGGATCTTGCGGGATGCTGGCATTCACGATGTGCGGGTGCAGCATGTTTCAGGAAAACTGACAGATCACTATAATCCGATAAACAAGACATTGAGTCTGTCAGACAGTGTATACAACTCCACTTCTGTGGCAGCAGTAGGTGTGGCAGCGCATGAGTGCGGACACGCGATCCAGCACGCAAAAGGTTATGTACCGCTGCGGCTGCGCGGTGCCTTTGTGCCAATTGCAAATATTGGTTCTAATCTGGCCTGGCCGCTGATCCTTATTGGATTGTTTTTTCGCGGTTCCATGAGTATGGTATTTATCCAGGTGGGTATTTTTATGTTTTTCCTGGCAGTATTATTTCAGCTGATCACACTGCCAGTGGAATTCAATGCATCTCACCGGGCGATGCAGGAACTGGAGCATAGCGGTATCCTCGGTGGAGCAGAACTGAAGGACACGAGAAAGGTGCTGACTGCAGCAGCTATGACATATGTGGCGAGTGCCGCATCCATGATCCTGCAGCTTCTGAGACTGATCATCTTATTTGGAGGACGACGCAGAGATGACGAAGAATAGAAGCGATAATGTAAATACGAGAAATCTGGTTGTGGACATTCTGCTGGCAGTAACCAGAGACGGAGAATTTTCTCATATCGCCATCCGTGATGTGCTGGACAAATACCGTTATCTGCCAAAACAGGACCGGGCGTTTATCACGCGCCTGTCTCAGGGAAGTATCGAGCGGATGATCGAGCTGGATGCTATCATCAACCAGTTTTCAAAGACAAAAGTAAAGAAAATGAAACCGGTGATCGCTGCAATTTTGCGAAGCGGCGTGTATCAGTTAAAATATATGGACTCTGTACCGGACTCCGCAGCCTGTAACGAGGCGGTAAAACTTACGGTAAAACGTGGGTTTTCCGGATTGAAAGGATTTGTAAACGGCGTGATGCGAAGCATTGCACGGAATATGGATCAGGTAAAATTGCCGGATGCCAAAAAAGAGCCGGTGAAATATCTGTCCGTACGGTATTCTGTGCCGGAATGGATGGTACAGCATTTTACAGAGCAGTACGGAAAAGAAGCCTGTGAGAAGATTCTGGAAGCTTTTTTGCAGCCACATCCGACATCGGTACAGGTGGATATAGAACGGATTTCCATGGAAGAGATCACAGAATCGCTGAAACAGCAGGGAATCACCGTGAAAAAGAATGACCAGGTGGAACGTGCTCTGTTTTTATCCGGTTATGAAGCACTGGATGAAATTGAAGAATTTGAGAATGGACTTCTTTATGTACAGGATACAGCATCTATGCTGGCAGTGGAACTGGCAGCACCAAAGATGGGGGATCAGGTGATCGATGTCTGTGCTGCGCCGGGCGGAAAAAGCGTGTATGTAGCCCGGATGATCGGAGCAGATGGTCATGTGGAAGCCAGAGACCTGACCGAATATAAAGTGGAAATGATCGAGGACAATATTGACCGCTGCCAACTGTCAAATATGACAGCAAAAGTTTGGGATGCAAGAGTATTTGACCAGTCTGCGGAGCAAAAAGCAGATGTGGTCATCGCAGATCTGCCGTGTTCCGGTCTGGGTGTCATCGGTACAAAAACGGATATCAAATATAATGCATCTGAGGAAAAAATTGCAGAACTTGCAGCGCTGCAGCAGGAAATCCTTGGTGTGGTGTGTCGTTATGTCAAAGCAGGCGGAACGCTGTTGTACAGTACCTGTACCATGACGAAAGAAGAAAACGAGGATAATGTACATAAATTTTTGACGGAACATGCTGATTTTGAACTGGAACAGATGCGTCAGTGTTTTCCGTATGAAGGATGCGACGGCTTTTTTATGGCAAAAATGCATCGCAGATAATATCAGATGGAAGATGAAATCTCCCATCTCGCAGCAAAAATGCCAGAAGGCATTCTTGAACGGAGTATATATAAATGGAAAAGACAGATATCAAATCATTACCATTGGATCAGTTAGAACAGTGGGTGATCGAACACGGAGAGAAAAAGTTCAGGGCAAAACAGTTGTATCAGTGGATGCATGTCAAACTGGCAGATGACCTGGAGCAGATGAGCAATTTACCGGCAAAGTTAAGAGATCAGATTTCAGAAAACTGCACCTATACAGTATTGAAGCAAGTGACAATGCAGGAATCCGCTATCGACGGAACCAGAAAGTATCTTTTTGAACTGGAAGACCACAATATGGTGGAAAGTGTGCTGATGCGCTACAAACATGGCAATTCCGTGTGTATTTCCTCCCAGGTGGGCTGTCGTATGGGCTGTCGTTTCTGTGCGTCAACCTTAGACGGACTGGTACGAAACCTGACCCCGGCGGAAATGCTGGAACAGATTTACCGGATCAGTGCAGATACAGGAGAACGTGTGTCTAACGTGGTTGTTATGGGAACAGGTGAGCCACTGGATAACTATGAAAATCTGCTGACATTTATTCAGATGCTGACAGATGAAAATGGACTACATATCAGCCAGAGAAATATTACCGTATCTACCTGTGGCCTGGTACCGCGGATCCATGATCTGGCCAAAGCAGATTTACAGATCACGTTGGCTTTATCCCTGCATGCTTCCAATCAGGAGAAACGACTGGAACTGATGCCGGTGGCAAAAGCCTATGAGATTCATGAAGTGGTCAGTGCAATGCGGGATTATTTTGAAGAAACCGGCCGGAGAGTAACTTTCGAGTACAGTCTGGTGGCCGGTGTTAATGATACAGAGGAAGATGCAAAAGAACTGGCAGAATTGATCCGGGGCATCAATTGTCATGTCAATTTGATACCGGTAAACCCGATTAAAGAGCGTGATTTTGTGCAACCTGACGGAAAAGCGGTGCAGGAATTTAAAAATAAACTTGAAAAATGTAGAATAAATGTTACTATTAGAAGAGAAATGGGCCGTGATATAGATGGCGCATGTGGACAGTTGCGCAAGCGGTTCTCAGAAAGGCAGGACTCTTAGAAGATGAAGATAAGTTCTCTTACAGATATTGGAAGCACGAGAGAAATGAATCAGGATTATCTCTATTCCTCAGAAGAGGCTGTAGGAAAACTGCCCAATCTGTTTCTGGTAGCAGACGGGATGGGGGGACATAAAGCAGGCGAATTTGCATCCCGTTACGTGGTGGAGACGACGGTTCGTTCCATCGAGGGAAGCAAGGAGGAAGAGCCGATTGCGATTTTGTCGGAAGGTATTGAGACAGCCAATCGGAAATTGAAGGAATATGCGGATGCGCATCAACAGATGAAAGGAATGGGCACGACCGTTGTGGCTGCGGTGATTCGGGGGAGATCACTGCTTGCAGCAAATGTGGGGGACAGCCGTCTGTATGTGGTTGGTGATGAGATCACGCAGGTGACTCAGGATCATTCTCTTGTTCAGGAACTGGTGCGGCTTGGTCAGATGGATCAGGAAAGTGCGAAGACACATCCGGATAAAAATATTATCACACGGGCCGTCGGTGTGTCGGATGAGGTGAAGATTGACATCTTTGAACGGCAGCTGAACCCGGGAGAGTATATCGTACTCTGCTCGGACGGACTGACAAACATGGTGGATGACGCAGTGATTCTGCAGATCCTGCATGGAACATGTAGTCTTTCGGATAAAGCAGAGCAGCTGATTGAACTTGCAAACAAAAATGGTGGAAAAGACAATATCACTGTTATAATAATAGAACCTAGTTTAGATGAGGTGACAGAATGTTAAAAAATGGAACGTATATTGCTGACCGCTACGAAATCGTAGGAAAGGTCGGAACCGGCGGTATGTCTGACGTCTATAAGGCGAAAGATCATACCCTGGGCAGATTTGTGGCAATCAAAGTGCTGAAAGAAGAATTCAGTGAAGATACCAATTTCGTAACGAAATTCCGCAGCGAAGCACAGTCAGCAGCGGGACTTGAGCATCCGAATATCGTCAATATCTATGATGTCGGAAGCGAGAATGGCATACACTACATCGTTATGGAATACGTGGAAGGCATTACATTAAAAACTTATATTGAGAAAAAGGGACAGTTAAACTATAAGGAAACTTTGAGTATTGCCATTCAGGTGGGACGCGGTATTCAGGCAGCCCATGCGAAAAATATCGTGCATCGGGATATAAAACCGCAGAACATCATTATTTCCACAGATGGCAAAGTAAAAGTAACGGATTTCGGAATTGCCCGTGCCGTTTCTGAAAATACGATCCACTCCGACGTTATGGGATCAGTGCATTATGCATCTCCGGAGCAGGCAAGAAATGGATATGTCAGCAACAAGAGTGATATTTATTCCTTAGGTATCGTAATGTATGAGATGGTGACCGGACGTGTTCCGTTTGATGGAGACAGTACCGTAGCTGTAGCAATCCAGCATCTGCAGGATGAGATGGTTCCACCAAGCACTTATGCGCCGAACCTGCCAATCAGCCTGGAAAAAATCATCCAGAAATGTACCCAGAAGAGCCCGGATCGCCGCTATGATTCCATGGAGAGTCTGCTGATCGATCTGCGCAAATCACTGCTGAACCCGGATGAGGATTTCGTAACTCTGGTGCCGTTCAGCCAGGAAAAAACAAGAGTTTTAACGGATGATGAAGTAAATCAGATCAAAAAGCAGACAGAAAATGTGAAGACAGATCCGCAACCGGAAGCAGAGCAGAACACAAAAGCGGATCAGGATGCGGATGATGAAGATTATGATATGAGCGAATACGATGAGGATGACGATGAGGAAGAAGGCCGTTTCCTGAATTCCAAGATGGAAAAAATCGTCGGTATCATGCGAATCGTCGTAGCAATCGTAATAGCCATTATTGTAATTTATATTGTTGGAAGCTTTTTTGATATCTTCCATTTTGGACCTGGAAATAAAAATAATAAAAAAGACGATACATCCATCACACAGCAGGAAGAAGAAACCGTTGTCATGATCGATCTGAAAGGAAAAACACTTTCTGAAGCTAAGACGGAGCTTGAAAAGCTTGGTCTGAAAGTCAGCGAATCCGGAACAGAAATTTCTGATGAATATGAAAAAGGTCAGATCATTGATCAGGATGTGGCAAAAGGAGAAACTGTTAAGACAGGTACGACAGTTAAAGTTACAGTTTCCGCAGGATCTGAGGAAGAAAATGCAGAAGAAGTTGATGTGCCGGATGTGACAGGAAAAACATCCGATTCTGCAATGTCAGCTCTCGAGGCAAAGAACCTTACGGTTAGCCGTGAATTTGAATTCAGCAATGATGTGCCGGCTGGTCAGGTTGTACGTCAGGATCCGAAGGCTGGAACTACCGTAAAAGAAGGTACAAAAGTAACAATTTACGTCAGTCAGGGAAGTGAATCTGTCAAAGTACCGAATGTAAAAGGAATGTCAGAATCCGATGCAAAAAAAGCACTTTCTGATTTTACTGTTACTACAAGTACCGAGTATAGCGATTCTGTGGCGGCCGGAAATGTCATCAGCCAGAGTATTGATGCAGGTCAGTATGTAGATAAAGGAGCTTCCATCACAATCGTAGTCAGCAGCGGACCGGAGCAGATCTCCTATTACATCAGATCTCAGGTGAAAGCGCCGACAGATGTAACGGTAACATCTGCAGACATTGAACTGTACAAATCCGGTGGAAGTGATCTCATCAACAGCTGGAATGGTGTGACATCATTCCCGTATACTGTTGAGGAACACAATATCGATGTGCCAAAGGGAACGATTGTGATCACATGGCATTATACCGATGCAGATGGAAATGCAGCAACTTCCACACAGGAAAAAGAGATTTCTTTCAACAAAGAGTAAAGAAAAAGTATGAAACAGGGAAAGATTGTAAAAGGGATTGCCGGATTCTACTACGTTTCTGTAGTAGGATCCGGTATCTATGAATGTAAAGCAAAAGGTGCCTTCCGCCAGAAAAAGATGAAACCACTGGTGGGAGACAATGTAGAAATTGATATTATCAATGAAGAGGAAAAGACCGGGAACGTGGTGGAGATCCTTCCAAGAAAAAATGCACTGATCCGACCGGCAGTAGCCAATGTGGATCAGGCACTGGTTATTTTTGCGGGAACTTCTCCTAAACCGAATCTGAATCTGCTGGATCGGTTTTTGCTGATGATGGAGCAGCAGGAGATACCGACGCTGATCTGTTTTAATAAAGAGGATCTGGCTTCGGAAGAAGAAATTCAGGAGCTGCGGGATGCCTATGAGACCAGTGGATATCCATTGTTTTTCCTGAGTGCAAAGGAAGAAAAGGGAATTACTGCGCTGCGAGAGGCATTGCAGGGAAAGACAACAACTGTTGCAGGACCGTCAGGTGTTGGAAAATCTACACTGATCAATCTGCTGGCGCCGGATGTGCAGATGGAGACCGGAGCCATCAGTGAGAAGATCCAGCGAGGCAAACATACCACCCGTCATTCTCAGTTGATCTTGCTGGATGAAGAGACGTATATCTTTGATACGCCGGGATTCAGTTCCCTTGCTTCTGATTTTTTTGAAAAAGAGACACTGGGAAACTTATTCCCAGAGTTTGTGGAGTATGAACAGAACTGCCGTTTTACCGGATGCAGCCATATCGGTGAGCCGGACTGCGGCGTGAAAGAGGCACTGGCAGAAGGGAAAATAAGCCAGAGCCGTTATAATAATTACGTACAGATTTATAATGAACTAAAAGAAAAGAGAAAGTATTAACAAAGGAGTATAAAAAATGAATTGTTTATCACCGTCACTGCTTGCATCTGATTTTTCAATTCTTGGCGAGCAGGTAAAAATGCTGGATGAGGCAGGCGCACAGTATGTGCATATCGATGTTATGGATGGAAGTTTTGTGCCGAGTATTTCCTTCGGACTTCCGGTTATCAAATCTATCCGGAAATGTTCCGACCGTATTTTTGATGTTCATCTGATGATCGATGAGCCGGTGCGCTATATCGATGAGTTTGTAGAGGCCGGAGCAGATCTGATCACCGTACATGCAGAGGCGTGCAAACATCTGGATCGAACCATTCATGCTATCAAAGACCGTGGCGTGCTGGCAGGCGTAGCCTTGAACCCGGCGACTCCGCTTTCCGTGCTGGATTACATTCTGCCGGAGTGCGATATGGTGTTGCTGATGAGTGTCAATCCGGGATTTGGCGGACAGAAATACATTCCATATACGACACAGAAGATTCGTGATCTGAAGAAAATGATGGAAGAGAAACATTGCCAGGCTGATATTGAGGTTGATGGTGGTGTGTCATTGAAAAATGTGCAGGAAGTGCTCGATGCCGGAGCGAATATCATCGTAGCTGGAACGGCAGTATTTAAAGGCGATATCAAAGAAAATGTGGAAGCATTTCTTGATATTATGGAAAAATAAGACGTTATGCAGTGTTTAATTATTACTGGTGGAAGTATAGACTATGACTTTGCTATCAAATATATAGAAGAGAGAATGTGGGATTATATTATATGTGCTGACGCGGGAATGAAGTTTTGCCATGAGGCAGAAATTTTACCGGATTTGATCCTGGGAGATTTTGACTCAGTAGATGAGGAATCCTATGAGTACTTCAAGACAGTTTGCCCGGAGCGAATGGAACAATTTCCAACACATAAAGATGAGACAGATACGGAGCTTGCATTACTTCGTGCGATTGAGGCCGGAGCGGATGCAGTCACGATGATCGGTGCTACCGGAACACGTCTGGACCATGTCATGGGAAATATTCAGATGCTGAAGCTGGCTTTGGACAGACAAGTATCCTGTCAGATCGTAGATGCTCACAACCGGATTCGGATGGTACAGGGAGAGGTTACGTTAAAAAAAGCAGATCAGTTTGGAAAGTATGTTTCATTGCTTCCATTTACACCTGAGGCGACCGGTATTACATTAAAGGGGTTTGCTTATGAAGTGGAAGATTTTACGCTGGTCAGCGGAACTGCCCGCGGAGTGAGCAATGAACTGGACGCAGAAACAGCAACGATCCACTGTAAAGATGGCATACTGCTTGTGATAGAGTCGAGAGATTAGCAAAGATGAGCAGTATTATAAATAAAAATCCGTGAGTGCAGCACTCACGGATTTTATTATATTACATATTAGATTGAATCAATTCTATAATATACTGTACGCAGCGGTCGATACCAAGTACACTGGTATTCAGACACATGCAGTGATTCTTTGGATCACCCCATTTGCGGTCAGTATAGTATTCATAATGAAGCCGTCTCTTTTTATCCATGCCACGGTTCATTGCCAGAGCTTCTTTTTCCGGTAAATTGAACAGCTGCTGGGTACGTGAAATTTTTTCAGCTTCATTTCCATATACAAAGATATGATATGTATCCGGCCGATCTTTCAAAATGTAATCTGCGCAGCGTCCGATAATAACGCAGGAACCTTTTTTGGAAATCTCCTGAATGACCTGCGTCTGCGCAGCATAGACCTGGTCAGAAAGAGAACTTCCAGTGTGATCACGGCCGACAAATGCGTAGGCAAACATATTTTTGGAAGGGGCATATTCAGACTGCTCCTTTACAAAATCTTCTGAAAAGCCAGTTTTGTCTGCAATTTCCTGAATGATATCCTTGTCATAGAAAGGAATATTCATTTTTTCTGCAATTTTTTCCCCAATAACGTGACCACCGCTTCCAAATTCACGACTGATAGTAATGATCGTCTGTTTCATAAGTCATACCTTCTTTCCTATATTGTAAAAACTGTATTTACCCATCTATATTATAACATATGGGGGAGGGAAAATGTAACATACAGATTTGAAAATGTGTTTACAATATATATAAACATAACATATAAACTTAACCAATAAAATTGAAAATAGAAAAAAAGTATGTTAAAATGATAGCGGGGTGATAATTTTGAAAGATATAAATATAATTTATGCAGATTTATTACAGCAAAAAAGAGAATCGGTTGAACGTTTAGTGGAATATCAGAAAAAATTAGATCAGTTGCAGGAGAAAAAAAGTAACATCACAATCAAAAAGATTAATGGAGAACTGTATTATTATGCACAGCATCGTGAAAATGGGAAAGTGGTTAGTAAATATCTGGGAGTAGTAAATCCGGGAAGTATTGCAGATGAAGAAAAAAAACAGATACAGATTACTGATTTATCAGAAAAAGTGAAGAAGTTGAAATTAGATATTGAAAGCCTTGAACAGATGATAAAATGTTTTGTGAAGAGAAAAAAACAAGACACTATTTTAGATAGTTTTTCGTTTGAGGTATATTGGAAAGACGATATTACGGCACGTGTGTATGTAAAAGGAAAAAATGTTACTGTTTCAAGATTTACAGATAATCCAGGAAAACAGCTTTTTGCAGAGAAAAAAATGACACGATATCAGCTTGGAAAGATTTTTGAAATGCGTTGCTGGGAAAAGGAACGAGCTGATATTAATGAAATATTGGGAAATTTAGGATTAAAAGAATACAACCCATATGAAATTGTTCGAAAAACACATGGGGTAAGCCATAATGATTACATTTGGTTTCGATTTCCGGGAGAAGCATTGAGTAGTAAGGATGTATTGGTGAGGGATTAAGATGTTTTATGAAAATATTGAAAATCAATATATTGTAATGCAGGAAGGAACAAGCGAGGGAACTCAGATAAAATATAAGAAAAACGGGTACTGGTATAAAAAAGACAGCCGAGGAAACGAAGGATTAACGGAGTATCTGGTATCCGAGTTAATGCGATATACCTCATTGAAAGGTGATGAATATATAAAATATGAAAATGGAATAATTAATGGCGTGTCAGGATGCAGAAGTAAAAATTTTTTGAAAAAAGATCAGGAATTGATAACATTTTATCGCCTGTATTATAATGAAATGGGAAAAAATCTTGCAGCTGTTCTTAATAATATGGAACGAATGGAAGAGCGTATAGAATATGTGCTAGATTTTATAAAGCAAAGCTGCAGAATAGATATTAGAGACTATTTGAAAAAAGTACTAACATTAGACATGCTTGTGTTGAATGAAGACCGACATTTAAATAATTTAGCAATTATTATGGAAAATGATAGTTTTTATCCATCACCTATATTCGATAACGGAGTATCTCTTTTGACGGCAAATCAAAGTGTTAACTGGAATTTCTCGATAGAGGAAAATGTAAAGCGGGTTACAGCAAGACCATTTTCAGGTTCACATGAAAAAATGGTAAATTATTTGGGAATAGGATTTGAAATGAACTGTACAGAAGCATTAGCAAGGCTTGAGTCAGAACCACAATCAAGAGAAAGAGATGTATTGATTTACCAGATTCACAGATATCGGCATTTACTGAAGAAATAAACGTCTCCTTTGGTTGACGATAAAGCTCTGGTGGCATATAATACTAGGTATGTAAAGGAGTAGCAGAAACATGAGTAAAATTATTTTAACAGGTGATCGCCCGACAGGCCGTCTTCATGTCGGACATTACGTGGGATCATTGAAAGAAAGAGTTCGTCTGCAGAATTCCGGGCTGTATGACGAGATTTTTATTATGATAGCAGATGCACAGGCATTGACAGATAATGCAGAGCATCCGGAGAAAGTTCGTCAGAACATTATCCAGGTTGCACTTGATTATCTGGCATGCGGTATTGATCCGGAGAAAGCAAACATCTTTATTCAGTCCATGGTACCGGAACTGACAGAGTTGACATTCTATTATATGAATCTGGTAACCGTATCCAGAGTTCAGAGAAATCCTACCGTAAAAGCTGAGATTCAGCAGAAAAATTTTGAGTCCAGCATCCCGGTTGGTTTTTTCTGTTATCCGATCAGCCAGGCAGCAGATATTACTGCATTCCGTGCCACAACCGTTCCGGCTGGCGAGGATCAGATGCCGATGATCGAGCAGTGCAAAGAAATTGTTCATAAATTCAACAGCGTATATGGCGAGACACTGACAGAGCCTGAAATCGTACTTCCGACCAATCAGGCATGCTTACGTCTGCCGGGTATCGATGGTAAGGCAAAAATGAGTAAATCACTTGGAAACTGCATTTACCTGTCCGACGAATCCGAAGATATTAAGAAAAAAGTAATGTCTATGTTTACCGATCCGAATCATCTGAGAGTAGAGGATCCGGGCCGTGTAGATGGAAACCCGGTATTCATTTATCTGGATGCATTCAGCAAACCGGAGCATTTTGCAGAATATTTGCCGGATTACCAGAATCTGGACGAGCTGAAAGCACACTATACTCGCGGTGGTCTTGGCGATGTGAAAGTAAAGAAATTCCTGAATAATGTACTGCAGGAAGAACTTGCACCGATCCGTGAGAGACGTAAAATGTGGGAGCAGCATATTCCGGATGTATATGACATCCTGAAAAAAGGTACAGAGGTTGCTGAGAAGAAGGCAGCAGCGACATTGAATGATGTACGTGCAGCAATGCAGATCAATTATTTTGATTAATAATAAGTGAAAACGAACCCCGCAGGGAAATTGGTGGTGTAAAGCCATTTTCCCTGCGGGGATTTTTATGTTAATAACATATAAATTTACAATTTCTTTCGGTAAAAAAAATTTCGTAGAATACGTAATACTACGAAATAGAGTATATTACTAACCCCGGAAAAAAGCAAGGATAATAAAAAGATGTCGACATATCTCGTCGAATTGTTCAATTTTTAGACTACATTTTTAATGCTATTTGTAACAATTTTTCACTATAAAATTTATACAAATGAGCAAAAAACATCTTTTCCTGTATGATTTCAAAACAGTACCATCCATGTTTCATGCTATAGTTTGTGAAAAAGGAGACATTACAAATGAGCAAATCACAAACACTTTTTAACACACTTATGGATGAATGGTTGGAGGCAAAAAAGCAAAACATCAAGAGGTCTACGTTCTGCAAATATGAACAATTGGTGCGGCTTCATGTGCGGCCATATTTCGCAAAAATTACTTGTGCAAAAATCAACCAGAAGTTCATTGATGAGTTTTATGCAACTGTCAGTAAAAAAAGCGTAGAAGGGCATCCGTTGGCAACAGGTACACTTCGCTGTTTGTGTATGATCGTAAATGGCACACTTCGACTTGCACAGGACCAGGGATACATAAAAAATCAGTATCTTCTGATACCAAAACTATCTCGTGAGTATCACCTTGTGCATGTGTTTTCAAAAGAAAATCAGACTTTACTGGAACAATACCTTTATGAGCATCCATCCCAGTATTCATGCGGGATTCTGCTGGCTCTTTACACAGGAATCCGTATCGGGGAACTGTGTGCACTGACCTATGAAAATCTGGATCTGATCAACGGATACATCAGGATCATACAAACTGTGCAGCGCACTGCTGTAATAACATCTAAAGCAAATAAAAAGAAGAAAACAGAACTTGTCATAACATCTCCAAAAAGCCGGAGCGCTTATCGAATGATTCCGCTACCGGATTTTTTGATTGAATATCTGGATCAGAATTTGATCTTTTCTAAATCTCGTCATTTTATCTTTTCAAGAACGGGAGCAGCTCCCGTGGATCCACGAACTATACAACTTTTTTATAAACAGACATTAGAGGAATTACAGATTCCATATCTGAATTTTCATTGCCTACGGCATACATTCGCAACGCGCTGTATTACCATGGGGTGGGATGTCAGAACCCTCAGTGAGGTTCTGGGGCATTCCGATATTAAGATAACAATGGAATATTATTTCCATTCATCCATGGAATACAAAAAGCTGCAAATGCAAAAAATTGAACCACTGATCCGGTGCGTTGGATAAGGCAATCGAACTTGGTATCGCAAATGTGATATAGCCATGGTACCGGCCGGAAATGTCAAGAAACATTGAATTCTAACAAAATAAAAATTATATAAATTACTTCAATCGTCATTGACGGAATAGAACACAAATGCTACACTTTGTGTAAGCATTTGGTGTTCTATTTTTCTTTTTAATAGGCAAAGGCCAGTCTTTATTCTAAAATGATCGACAGATTTCTTAATGCTTGAATTTCAAAACATAATGAGCGCAAACGAGTCAACATGCTGGCATGATTGACGAGTGGCGAATGTCGATCATGAACTGCTTTTGTTCATGATACAACAAAACAAGCAGGAAAGACTTTGTACATGATTTTGAGAAAAAGATAGAAAGAGTGACATAGTTTTAGCAGGAGGTAAGGCAATATGTTGGATGTTGAAAGAAGAAATAAAGAACAGGACGACAAATAGTATTTTGAATTCGAAATATATTTTTTGAAGGATATCTTTGAGTGGAAAAGGAGTGATATCAAATGTTAGATATATATACAGAGAAAAAAGATTCAAAAGATTGGATATTTCACAATGACTTGTATTTTAACCTGAATACAGGCAATGAAAAGATGTCACAAAAAGAAATTGATTTGATTCAACAAGTGGATGAGGCGAAGCTGACACCAGATAAGCACATTGAAACAAAATATGGTTTGGGCACAATCCGAAACTTATCATCAGGCTGTAAGACATTACTTAATATTGTGAAACATCCCGATAAGGTGGTGAATGTTGAGGAATGCGGTCCAAATGTACTTAGAATTATTTTTTCTATGGATAATATTAAGATTTATATGTCTAGACCAACGCTTTTTGATATTCCGGATGATGCAAAAATCAGATTTAATGATTCTGATATAGTTACCGGTGGCAGAGGTTATAATGCATGGTGGAGTAAGGAATATGAAAGGAGAGAAGCGGATGATTTATAAAAATGTTAGATTCAAAGCTGCTCCATTTTCATATGATTTGGAATTTGATGACAGAATTACTCTTGTAGGTGGAGACAGTGGTACCGGAAAAACAGTACTTTATGAAATGCTTGAAGATATAAGATTGACAGATGAATACAAAGCAATCAAGCTATTTAACTACAAATCAGATGATTTTTTAGAAGCAATAAAACAGTGTAGAAATAGTTTTATTGTGATAGATAATGCAGATTGTCTGATTAATGATGATGTAAGGAGATTCATTAATTTTGAGTTATCAAATCAGTATATGCTTTTCCTGCGAAATTGTGACGGACTTAATGTATCTGATAAGAGCTTTAAGGTGCTGAAGTTTGATAATAACAGGATAACACTAGAAGAGGAGTTGTGATATGAGATATTTATGGACAGAGGATACCGG